>NZ_JBFALG010000003.1:51634-240096 GCF_040656135.1 Micromonospora sp. NPDC050200 | reverse complement strand
TGAAACGCCTGGTCAACCGCCAGATCCTGACCGAGACCGAACCCGGAATATTCGCCCTTGCCCCGAAAAGGACCTAACCTTCCGAACCGCCCTCTCAGATGTCACCGACTATAACCAGGACGACCGAGGAACCAAGGCCGACTGTCGTGCATGTGCTGGGACGGATTCGTCAAGCAGGTGGTGGGACTAGACACGCACATCAGCTGTCGGATCACAGCTCCTACCGCTTCTCGGCCGACCGCTTCCGGGTGAGGGTGACCCCGGCAAGGACCAGCGCGATGCCGGCCGCGATCGCGGCGGTGATGGCTTCGTGGAGGATGAGCCATCCGAGGATCACGGCGACGATGGGCAGGAGGTAGGTGACCACTGATGCGGCGGTCGGGCCTTCGTCATCAACGATGCGGTAGTTCAGGACGTAGGCGGCTCCGGTGCCGAGTGCGCCGAGGACGAGCAGGCTTGCGACGGCGTCGAGTCGCCATGCCGGTGATTCGAGCCCGGCGAATGGCAACGCTAGGGCTTGCAGGACTGTGGCTGCGCCGAGCTGGGCCGCCGACAGCATGAGCGGAGGGATTCCGCGGCCGGTCAGGAACCGGCCCATGTAGACGTAGCCGATTCCGTAGCTGGCGGCTGCGGCGAGGCAGGCGAGGCCGCCCCAACTGGCGACCTCGCTCGCGGATTCCCAGGGCGAGAAGATGACCACGACGCCGAGGAACCCGAGGGCGAACCCGGCGGCTTTCTTCACGGTCACGGCCCGGTCGAGGCCGACGAGGAACGCCAGGAGCAGCGTCCACAGCGGCGTGGTCGCGTTCAGCACCCCCGCCACGTTCGATCCGACCGTTTCTTGCCCGATGCCGAACAGCACGTACGGCACGGCGTTGGCGACCTGCGGGGTTCCTAGAGATCCTGGTCCTGCGTCATGAGAACGCGGTCCTGCGCCGCCAGAACCCGAAGCCACGTCCGGACTGGGCCGACCGAGCGGTGCTCGCCGCCCTGATCAAACTCCTGCCTCAGGCGTTGAAGATGCACCGGCTCGTCACCCCGGCCACGGTCATGCGGTGGCACCAGCGGCTGGTCGCCCGGCACTGGACATATCCCCACCGGCCGGGGCGCCCTCTGGTCGACCCGGTCGTGGCCGGGCTGATCGAGCAGATGGCCCGCGACAACCCCGGCTGGGGCTACCAGCGCATCCAAGGTGAACTACGCGGCCTCGGCCACCGGATCGGCGCCTCCACGATCCGCCGGATCCTCAACCGACTGGGCATACCACCAGCGCCGATACGCCGCGACCACACCACATGGCTGCGGTTCCTGCGCACGCAGGCTGCCACGATGCTCGCCTGCGACTTCTTCCACGTCGACTCACCCCGCAGCGCCTGTACGTCTTCTTCGTCATCGAGGTCGGCAGCCGCTACGTCCACATCCTCGGCATCACCGCCAACCCGGACGGACCGTGGACGGTCCAGCAAGCCCGGAACCTGCTCATGGACCTGGGCGATCGGGCCGACCAATTCACGGTCCTCGTCCGGGACCGGGCCGGGCAGTTCACCGCCGCCTTCGACGCCGTGCTGGCCGACGCCAGCATCACCGTATACAAGATCCCACCGCGCAGCCCACGAGCCAACGCCTACGCGGAGAGGTTCGTGCTCACCGCCCGCACCGAGGTCACCGACCGCATGCTCATCCTCGGCGAACGACACCTACGCCGAACACTCGGCGAATACGCCCGGCACTACAACGGTCGACGGCCACACCGAGCCCTGCAGTTGCAACCCCCACGCTCCGACCGTCCCGTCATCGACCTCAACCACGAACGGATCAAACGTCGACCCGTCCTCGGCGGGCTCATCAACGAGTACGAACGCGCCGCATAAGGCCAGGTCAGACCCAGTAGCCAGGATTTGGCACCCCACAGGTCCCCGGATTTGGACAGATGCTGCCTTGAGGTCAGGCTGACAGTATCGGGCTGGCGAGTAGCGCTATGGATGCCGCTGCCATCGCCGCGGTGCTGATCCAGGTCAGGGTGCGACTGAGCCGGCGGCTGGTCCGTGCGCCCATGTGGTGGGGGTCAGCGCCGAACAGGGTCATCAACACCAACAGTGGCACTGCGGCGACGCCACTGAGGACTGATGCTATGACCAGGGCTTGGATGACGTTCACGTTCAGAACATTGATGCCGACGCCGATTGCCGTTGCGAGCACGATGATCGCGTAGAAGGTGGGTTGGCGTTTGGGCCGGGCGGCAAGGCTGGCGGGTATCGAGGACACCTCGTTGATCGCGTACGCGGTTGAGGTGGACAGGACGGGAATGGCGAGGAGGCCGGTGCCGATGAACCCGGCGGCGAAGAGCACGGAGGCGATTTGGCCGGCGAACGGGGTCAGTGCCTGAGCCGCGTCGGCGGCCGTCTTGATGTCGGTTTTGCCGTGGTTGTGGAGGACTGCGGCGGTGCTGAGGATGATGCAGTACGCCACCAATTGGCTGAAGAACATGCCGATGAAGGTGTCAGCTCGCGCCGATTGGAGTTGTTCTTGACTGACGTTTGCCCTTTCCTCGACGGACAGCTTGCCCGCGGTTAGCTGGTCATCGATTTCTTCGGCTGGTTGCCAGAAAAACAGGTACGGCGAGAGTGTGGTCCCCAGGACGGCCACCAGCAGGAGCAGAAACTGGCTTGAGAACTCGATGTGAGGCACGAAGGTGGCGGACAAGACCTGCAGCGGCTGCGGATGAGACAAGAAGGCCGCGCCAACGTATGCGAACAAGGCCAGAGTCAGCCACTTGAATGTTCGGACCAGAGTGTCGTACTTGCCGAGCAACTGGAAGCCGACGAGCGCAGCCGCCACCGGAGCGATCAGCCACGACGTGCGTAAGAAGCCGTGCGTGAGCAACTCTATGCCGGCGGCCACCGCCTGAAGATCGGCGGCTATGACGATGACATTCGATGCGGCCAGCAGTGCTACGGCAGTCGCGACCACCCAGGCCGGGAATTTCCGGCGCAGCGCGGCGCCCAAGCCAACGCCGGTCTGCAGCGCGATGCGCTGGGCCAACTCCTGCACGGACATCATCATCGGCAGCGTGAACAGGCCGGTCCAGAGCAGTCCGTAGCCCGCCGTTGCGCCGGCTTGGGCGTAGGTGCCGATGGCGCTGGGATCGTCGTCGGCCGCCCCGGTGGTGATTCCAGGCCCGAGGATACGCAACCACCCGCGTGGACCCTGCCTGCGAGCCTCATCAAGAGTCGGGCGCCGACTGCCCTGACTCTTCCGCCCAGGCCGCTTGTATTCGGAGCCAGGAGGTTCTATCGGTTTACGAAGCCAACGAAGGATGGGGTCTCGGCGCTGACCGGATCGCCGATCGGGCGGCATTCCACCAACCTTGCGATAACGGGACCGCCGTCGCGATCGACTGTCAAAACGAGATCCACTACGAGTAGACACAGACTAGCAACCCAACCGACCCAAGGCCCGGCATCATCGCCGGGACAAGTATCGTGGCGCCTAGGAAACGAGAATGGACTCCCCCGCCAACGAGCTCCGGGCAGTCGTGGCTTCTATCGCGGAAGCCTAACCTCCCCGCAGCCTCGTCACGCAGCTTTACGCAAATCCTCATACGCGATCAGGTGACGCATCCGAGGCATCCGGGTGCAGCCGGCCGGGGCGCGGGCCGCGCAATGGTTGTTTGAGCAGCCGGCCCGTCATCAGAACGGGCAGCACCGCCGCGCCGACAAGGGAACGTTGACGCGGATCGTTACGGTGCCGCCCATGAACCGATCTTTCGTGCTGCCCGCCGCCATCGTGCTGTTCGCCATCGCCGGCTGCGTCGACGGCCCCGCTCGGCCGGCGTCCGCGCCTCCGAAAGGCGGCTATTTCCCTCCGGGTACCTGGTCCTTGACCTCGTCGTAGCCGACCGTGGTGGGTGCCTCGGTCGGCGAGTAGATCACGCGGATCACGCCCGTCGGAAACGCCTCCGTGGCCGTCATCCTCAGGTGGTAGGGCGCGTCGCCGTCGTCGAACAGCCTGCGGCCCTTACGCGCCGCCACCGGGTGCACCAGCAGGCGCAGCTCATCGACCAGCCCCGCAGCGAGCAGCTGCTGCACCACGGAGATCGAACCGGGGATGAGGATGCCTCTGATGCCAGCATCGGCCTTGAGCGAGGTGACGGCATCGAGGAGATCGCCCTTGATCAGCTCGCAGTTGCGCCAGGAGAACTCCAGCGGCTGCCGCGAGACGACCACCTTGCGCACGTCCCCGAGTTGCTTGGCGAACGGTGCGTCGTCCCCACCCGCCGCCTCGCGGTCGGGCCACGCTCCGGCGAAGCTGTCGTAGGTCTCGCGACCGATGAGCAGCACGTCAGCGGTGTCATAGTCCTCACCGACGGCGCGGCCCATGTTCTCGTCGAAGTACGGGAAGTGCCAATCGGGGTCGATCTCGGCCACACCGTCGGCCGAGATGAACAGCGTGGAGATGAGCTTTGCCATCGGGGCGTTCCCTTCGAGTCGGGTGGTGTCGGAAGGTAGACCGAGGCAGCATCCCAAACTTATCGGCCGGCCACAGACCCGTCCCGACGGAGAGTCGCCATTTCGAGCTCGTCGTGATGCATCACCGAGCCATCGTTGTTGGTCAAGTCCGGCACGAAGCTCTTCAACGAGTTCCTCTCGGCCGGCCACGAGCCAGGCCCTCCGCCATGGCCGCTGTAACGGCAGGCAACGGACCGACGCTGATCCACAAGGAACGGCCGCAACACATGGCCAAACCCCTCGCCAGGCGGGACAGTCGGCCCCACACCTGCCCCCAGTTCCCGCCCGGCCTCCCATGCCCGACCCGTAACAGCGACCCCTGACGCTGCCGGAGGCACCATGATCGTCGAATCGACCACCCGCACCCCGCCGCCCCGCTGGCCGGTCAACAACACCCAGCCGGCACCCGCCACGTGGAACCAGCCAACGCATCCCATGCCGCAGGAACGGCCGCGCGACTGGCTGCCATACGCCGTTTTGGGCGGCACAGCCGCGATAGTCGGATGCTTCGCCACGGTCGTGGTCGTCCTGGCGCAGTAGCCGCCCAGCGTCCACGCGGTGGTCCCCGCCTGCGAGGCCGGGCGGGCCGAACGCCAGCCCGCCCGGCCCCACGCCCAGGCTCATCCCCGCTACGCGGCACATCCTTCACGCACGTCGGGATCGCCGCTGCGGCGACGCAGTCTCGACTTCCTGGCAGCCGGGCGGGCGCAGCCGGCGAAGCTTCCGGCCAAGCGGAAGAAGACCGCCGGCCCGGCACCGGTGTATCAGCTCAAGGTGAGTATGCGTGGCGCGAAACCACCCATCTGGCGGCGGCTGTTGGTGCCTGCGGACATCAGCCTGGCCCGGCTGCACGCCACCATCGGTGCGGCGTTCGGTTGGCACGGCGGCCACATGCACGTGTTCGAGACGGCGTACGGCGACTTCGGGCGCGCCGACCGCGAGTTGGGGCACCGGGCGGGCGGGTCGGTGACGTTGGAGCAGGTCGCGCCCGAGGTGAAAGACAAATTCCGGTACACCTACGACTTCGGGGACGACTGGGTACACGACATCCTGGTCGAGAAGGTGCTCGCCCCGGACCCGTCGACAGATCATCCCCGGTGTATCGGCGGGAAGCGGGCCGCCCCGCCCGATGACTGCGGTGGGATCTGGGGATACCAGGAACTGGTCGAGGTGCTCGCCGACCCGGCACACCCCGAGCACGACGAGCGCCTGGAATGGCTGGGACTGGCCGATGCCAGCCAGTTCACCCCGGACACCTTCGACTTGGAGGAGGTGAACCGCCGGCTGCGTGCCCTCCACTGAACGGCCAGCCATCGCCAACCCGGGCTACTCGCCGCACCGGGCGTCGGCCTCACCCGGATCGCGCGGGCCAAGTGGAATGGACAGCATCGAATCTGGTTCGCTGGCCTTGCGAACCGGGCTGTCACACCTTGAGGGCGTCCACGTCGTACAGCGCGATCGACACGTCACGGGTGACAAACGTCAGGCCTTCGGTGACGAACCCCTAACCTTCTGATCCGTAGTCGCCGGGGCGAGCACCCCTGGCCAATGCCTTGATCAGAGAATTTTTGAGAGCCCGATTTTGGCCTGTTCGTTCACATGCCACCTCATGTCAACAGCTTTCTGACAATCATCTCGCACGGTGAGATACATATCGACGGTCTTCCTGGCGGAACGTTCGGAGGGGATCCGTCTCGTGGTCACGAACTGTCGAGCAGACAGAGCCTTGGGCCGCACGCCGCTCCTCGTGCTCGACCTGGCCGAGTTTGCCGCCACGTCGCCGGCCAACGGCTCACTGCAGGCTGACCACCCAACTACCGCAGATGCGCGCATTATCTGCGGCAAAGTACGCGCCGTCAGCTGGGTGTTGAGCGACGTTCGCCGTGATGTGTGATGCGTCCGTGTCTTTCGTGATGAGCGGGATCTCTGGGGAAGGCTGACAATTCCGTCGCGGTTGTGGCTCTGCGGTGGCAGCGTCGCCTTCATGGATCATCGAATTCGCGCCCTCGAGTCTCGTGATGTTGACGCCATAGCGGAGTTTTCGTTGCGGGCGTGGGCGCCGGTGTTCGCGTCGATGCGGGCGGTGATGGGTGAGCGAGTCTTCGACCGACAGTATCCGGACTGGCGACAAGCGCAGGAGGCTGCTGTCCGAGAGGTCTGCGCCTCCGAGTCCATGACCGTTTGGGTGGGAGTCAGCGGCGACGACGAGCCGCTCGGCTTCGTTGCAGCTGAAGAGCGGCAAGGAGGTGTCGGTGTCATCGAGATGCTCGCCGTAGACCCTGCCGCTCAACGCCTGGGGCTCGGCACGGCGTTGACAACGCACGCGGTCAACTGGATGCGCGCCCGCGGAGTGACCTTGGCCGTCGTCGAGACTGGTGGCGACCCGGGCCATGCTCCAGCGCGGCAGACCTACGAACTGGCTGGATTCACTCGGACTCCTCCTTGAGCCGGGCGACGACGTCGACGGCGTCACCGCTCACGACGGTCGCGTTCGGCCAGTCGAGGGGTCCTTCCAGGGTCGTCGACACCACCATTGCCGGCGGGTTCCTCATCCGAGTGATCCATGGGTCATGCACTTCGGACCCCTCGGTGCTCGAAGCCAGCATCCGCGTGAATGCCCGATACGTGTTGGCCCCGAAGACCATCCGCTGCTCCGCGCCGTACAAGGCAAGGCGGTGGTCGAGCAACTCGGGGCCTTGCTTACCCCAGTAGCCGGTCCAGTTGCCGCCGGCGGCACCGTAGCCGTCGAGGCTGGAGAAGACGTCGAAGGTGTAGGTAGCGGTCATGTCGTTCCCCTCGGGTGCGGTTGATCGGTGGGTACAGACTGGGGACTACTGCGAGAACTCGTCGCCGTCGGACTGATCCAAGCGTTGTGTAGGCGCTTCTACTTCGTCACGCCACCAGCGGGAGGGGACTGAAGCGTCGACCTGGCGAAGGGCAGTGGCAGGGTTCGAGACGGGTCAGCGCGTGCGCGCGAGCCGCCCCGCCAGGGCCGGCACCACGATCGCCGCGGCGACGGTGTGCAGCGTGATCAGGGTTGCTGCGGAGCCGGCGTCGAACCCGAACGTGAGGTCCGGGACGAAGGACAGCGCGGTCAGCGCGACCGCCGTCCGCACGAACGTGGGCCGCGGCCGGCGTACCTTGCGCGCCATGACGGCGGCGATGCCGACGCCGACGAGCGAGAAGACCAGTGTCAGCTGCGCGAACCCGGCGATCGGGATGCTCGCGCCTGTGCTGTCGGCGAACGAGACCCCGGCGGCCGACGCGACTGCCGCGAGGACGGTCGTGGTGACCGAGGCGACGACGGCCGCGGCGACGCCGTGCTTCCAGACCGGCTGTCGCTCGGCAGTCGGGGTCGGCGCGCTGGGGGTTATGCGGGTGGGGACCTGGATGGTGGTGGACATGTCGGGCTCCTCTTCTCGGCGGGCCGCCCGGTGCTGCCCGCTCATACCCCCTCCACGAACGGGCGGGTCCGGATCCGACAGGTCGCGAGAAAAAAGGTTCTACGGATGGATGCGTGGTGACGCAGCGTCGGGACGGGTCGGGCGCGGGTTCCGGCCCTGACGCCGGCGCAGCCAGTCCCGACGGGTACGCCCTGGATGAAGACGCGGCTGAGGACACGAAGGTCCTGTGCTTTGCGCGGGGCGTCGACCGCGCGGTTCGCTATGAAGAACCCGGTCGCAAGATTTCTGTGGCAGGTTGTCGTATCGGCGGGATGCCGTTCGTGGTGGGGTGGAAGGCGGTCATCGGGACCGCCCGGAACTGAGGAGAAGTGGGATGACGCACTACCTGCTGGCCGTGCACGGCCCCGCCGAGATGGACGAGTTCGGCAACTACGGCTCGAAGGAGGAGATGGAGGAGGCATTCGCCGCGACCGGCGCCTTTAATGACAAGCTGCGCGCTGATGGCTACTGGGTCTTCGCGGGTGGGCTTCAGCCGGCCTCGACGGCGACCGTCGTCGACGGCCAGGGTGAGACGCCGGTTTTGACCGACGGCCCCTACCTTGAGACCAAGGAGGTCCTCGGGGGTTTCTGGGTCATCGACGCGCCCGACCTTGACGTGGCGCTCAAGCTGGCGGCCGAGGGGTCAAAGGCGTGCCGGGGCAAGGTCGAGGTCCGTCCGTTCGACGGCCTCGCCTGAGCCGGCTCGACCGACGACTGATCGATGAAGGACGGAACGGCGGCCGTCGAGCGGGTCTTCCGCGAGGAGTACGGCCGCCTGATCGCTTCGCTTGCCCGCCGATTTGGTGACATCGATATCGCGGAGGAGGCGGCGGGCGAGGCATTTGTAGCGGCTCTGGAGAGGTGGCCCGAGTCCGGGTTACCTCCCAACCCCGGCGGCTGGCTCACCACCGTCGCGGGCAACCGCGCGATCGACCGGATCCGCCGGGAGAACCAGCGCGACGCCAAGCATCAGGCGGCCTTCATGTACTACGACGACACGCCCCACGAGCCCACCGGACCGGTCGAGGACGACCGGTTGCGGCTGCTCTTCACCTGCTGCCACCCGTCGCTCGCACCGGAGGCGCGGATCGCGCTGACGCTCCGACTCCTCGGCGGGCTGACCGTGCCCGAGATCGCGCAGGCGTTTCTCGTGCCCGAAACCACGATGGCGCAGCGGATCACCCGGGCGAAGAAGAAGATCGCGTCGGCGAAGGTGCCCTACCGGGTGCCCGAGGCCGCCGACCTCCCCGAGCGGCTCGGCGGCGTACTGGCAGTGCTGTTCCTCGTCTTCAACGAGGGCTACCTCGCCACCGGCGATGGCGACCCGGTTCGAGCCGAGCTCACGGGCGAGGCAATCCGGCTGACGCGGATCCTCCGCCAGCTGCTCCCCGAGGAGCCGGAGGTGGCCGGTCTGCTCGGGCTGCTGGTGCTCACCGAGGCCCGGCGCGAGGCCCGCGTGCGGAATGGGCAGCTGGTCCCGCTCGATGAGCAGGATCGCGCCGGCTGGGACCGCGCGCTGATCGACGAGGGCCACGACCTGGTCCGCGAGTGCCTCGCGATCAACCGACCCGGCCGCTACCAGATACTCGCCGCGATCAACGCCGTCCACACCGACGCCCCCACGGCGCCGGACACGGACTGGTCGCAGGTCGTCGCGCTTTACGACCAGCTGACCCGGCTCGACCCGTCGCCGATCGTCGCACTCAACCGCGCGGTCGCGGTCGCGGAGCTGGATGGCCCGGACGTCGCCCTCGCTCTGGTCGACCGGCTGCCGCTCACGGGCTACCACGCGTGGCACGCGACCCGCGCCGACCTGCTCCGCAGGCTTGGCCGGAGCGTCGAGGCGAAGGAGGCGTACGACGCCGCGATCGCCGCCACCCAGAACTCCGCCGAGCGGACCTACCTGAGCAGAAAGCGCGGCGAGTTGGTGTGAGTGGTCCTAACATTCGGCATGGGCCGACAGCGCCAGGCGCTGTCGAGCAGGTGACGCTGCCTGGCGTCGGAGGCCGCACGAATCGTCTCCACGGGGGCGCGAGCGCTCCGCGCGACCTTGGCCTTCCGCTCCAGGTCGGCGCAGCCACCCGACCAGCTCGCTCCGGCGGGTCTCGGGCCCTCCATCTGCCTGACCGCTCATCGGCCAGGAGCGAGAACTCAGCGGCATGGGAGCACGTTCGATCATGGCCGCTCGGCCGGCTCCGGATTCCCTTCGGAAAGCCGCTGACTCTGGTTGGGCCGATGTAATCGTGGATGCGAGAGTTCGATGCGCTGCTCGGGAGTCAACTCCACCGTCAAGACCTTCGGCACTACCGCCAGCCCAACGAAAGCCCTACCCAACACAGTGTTGAGCTTCGCGCCAAACCCTCGCTTACGGCTGGAAGTACTCCGACATCAGGCGGCTGACCCATTCCGGCTGCTTGACGTTCACCGGGAGGAACTCCGCCATCGTCGGCTTCAGGTCGATGACGGGGGTGCCCGAGACCGCGTCGAGGCCCACCACCGTCAATTCGCGGCCGCTGACGGATTCGATGGCGCAGCACGTTACTCCGATGCGGTTTGGTCTGCGGGGGCCGCGGCCGGCGAATACGCCAACGGGCGGGAGGTCGGAGCGACCGCGGTAGGGACGGGGTTCGCGGTAGTCGCCGTGCTCCGGGAACTGATCGAAGATGAAGAGGACTTCCACGTGGGAGAAGTCCTCCAGGCCCTGGAGGCACGCCTCGCCGAAGCGCTCGTCGATGGTGATCGTGCTGCGGACGGCACCCCAGTTGTCGGTGTGCTGGACATCCGTCCTGTCATTCCGGACCGTACCTATCGGGGTGATCTCGAAGCTGAGCATGACTAGAGGCTAATTCCCGCTGCAAGCGGTTACGCGACAAGCAGGAGCACGCTGATCGCCAGCATCACCACGGCGGTGGCCCCGTGGATGCCGTAAACGGCCGCCTTGGGGCCGTTGCTGCGCATCACGATCAGTGCGTCGCCGATGGGTATGCCGGCGGCGGCCAGCATGAACCAGCCCAGCAGGTGGGGTGTCGCTCCGGCCAGCAGGATGAGGATGAAGAGCCCCGAGGCGATGTCGCGCACGGCCTTGACGGTCAGCCAGGCCTGGAAGGTGCGGTCCTCGGTCGGCGTGTCGGGGATGCCGAAGCCGACGGCGGCCTGCGGCGCCCAGAAGGCGCGCGCGCCCATGAAGATGATGCCTGCGCCGATCAGTCCGGCGAGCACGTTGGCGACGTTGGTGAGCATGGGCGGCTTCCCCGCTTGGTGACAGCGGCAGTCGTCTAGCGGCGCTAGTTGCGATAGCGACGATAGTTTGTCTTCGGCAGGATGTCTAGCGTTGCTAGGATATTGTCATGTCCGCCATCAGCGAGCGCCGCGAACGTGAACGTGCTTACCGTCATCAGCTGATCATCACGGCCGCGCGCGAACTCGCGGAGACCGAAGGCTGGGAGGCAGTCACGACACGACGGCTGGCTGAACGGGTGGAGTACAGCCAGCCGGTGCTGTACAGCCATTTCAACGGCAAGGACGCCATCGTCAGCGCCGTCGCCTTGGACGGGTTCAGCGAACTCGCCGCCCACCTGCGCCGCGCACGACAGGCCGCCCCCGAGTCCGGACAGGCCCTGCGCGCCGTCTGCCGCGCCTACCTTGAGTTCGCGACCGAGCGACCTGCCCTGTATCAGGCCATGTTCATTCTGCCCACCGAACTGAGGTTCGCGAGCGCCGAGACACCGCCCCCGCTGCGGGCTTCTTTCAACGAGTTCGTCAACTGCTTCCACCCGGACAACAAGCGACGCGAACTATTCGCCGAAGTCCTCTGGAGCGCGTTGCACGGCATCGCCGTCCTGTCAGAAAGCGGCCGCATCCCCCCGGAGGGACAGGAGGAACGACTCGACTTCCTTATCACCCAGATCGCCGACACCCCGATGAAGCCGACCACGCCATAAGAGCGCGAGGCCGAGGATCTGAGCAGAGCATCGAACGCACTCTAATCGGCATGACAGCGCACCGCCGACCGTCTCGGGAGGCGGTCCCTCACCGTAGGTGAGGGCTGTATCAGCGTGCGGCTGCTCGATCCGGGTCCCGCCGCCCGAATCCACCCTGCCCACGACGCGCCGACGTGACCCGCCAAGTGGCACCTACGGTCGGCGGCAACGACGGCCAGTCCGCCGATGTCGGCCTGGCCCGGCGCGCGGGCCGGTGGCGTCACGTGCGGCCGTCGGACCGACCTCGTCGACCCCGGTCGGGAGTCACCGCCGCAGCGATGCCCGGGCGGGACCCGGCCGAACGCGCGGAGGTGGCCCATCACGCCGGCGGGTTGGCGCTGCCCCGATCCGCCGCGCCGGTCAAAAGTGCGGGAATCAGATGCGTCGGCCTCCCGACTGTCACCGCCGACGCTCGCCCTGCCCAACGTCCCCGACCCGCTCGTCGCCGTACGCCAGCCCAGGCCAACGGCGGCCGACAGCCCGGACACCAACCCGGCAGAGAAGATCCACAACTACGGCCACAGTGGACAACAGCCGTACGCTCACCCGCCGGCACCCCGACCATGATCCAGACCAGACGATACGCAAACGCACTGGTCAGCACGGACCGGCACGAACCCCCGCCCGGACAGCACGGTGACAACGGAGCACCAACGGAGCACCAAGCTCCCACATCGTGGAACATCACGGCACATCTTGGGAAACAATCAAGGCCGTAACCAACGTTTCCCCTGGTCACGGCCTTGATCGTGAAGTGCGCCCGAAGGGACTCGAACCCCTAACCTTCTGATCCGTAGTCAGATGCTCTATCCGTTGAGCTACGGGCGCTCGGTGCTTGGCCAGTCTACACACCTGACTTTCGCGCGGAGACTCCGGGATTCGAACCCGGGAGGGGCTTTAAAACCCCAACCGCATTAGCAGTGCGGCGCCATAGACCAGACTAGGCGAAGTCTCCCTGGTGGCCCCTGCAGACCACCGCGCCCGAGGATACAGGTCCGCCCCCGCCCGGGGCAAAGCGACTACCGCGGCGACGTGTTTCCACCGTGTGCGCCGTCACGTTCACGACTACGCTCCATCGACATGCAGGAGCAGACGCCGAGCGATCCGCCCCGCCGCGAGCCCTCCGAGGAGGCCCGCCGCCGCTCTCCGAAGGCCACCTTCACCCCGCCTCCCACCCCGGCAAAGGCGGCCAGGGCGGCAAAGAGCGACGGTACGGACGCCGCGCCGGGGAAGCGCCGCCCGGCGAAGGCCGCCCCTGTGGTCCTGTTCCAGCCACCCGCTCCCGAGCAGCCGCTGCCCCGACAGCCTCGGCCGGCGAAGGACGTGTCCGAGCCCGTCGCCACCCCACCCGAGGCCACCGGGGCCGGCCCCGCCAGCGGACCGACCGGCCACGGGGGGGCCGGCGGGCCGCGGAAGGCGGTGAACCAGCCGGATGATCCGGCGCACTCTGCCGCGCCGAGGGCATCGGGCGCGGCCGAGCCGACCGGTCCGGTGAATTCCGGCGCGGCAACCAAATCAAAAGAGCCGGAGAAGGCGGCGCCGGACACCCCGGTGACCCCGGCGGCGCGGAAGACCGCGAGGAAGGCCACCCCGCGCAAGAAGACGGTCCCACGCACGAGCGCCCCGGGCGAGAGCCCCACGACCCCGCCGAGAAAGACCGCCGAGCCGAAGAAGGCAGCACCCAGGAAGGCCACGGCCGCCGCCGAGCAGGCCACGCCCAGCGGTGCCGGACCGGCCGCCGCCACGAGCGCCAGGCCACCTGACCACGCCACGGACCTACCGGCGCGCGAGCCCACGGTCGTGGCCGGTCGGCCGTCGGCGGCGTCGGGGCGTACCCGGGAACTGGACCTGACGGAGATCAGGAGTCGGCTGCTGGAACACCCCGGTTTCGCGCCGGAACTGCTCGCCCTGGCCGCCGTGGCGGGGGTCGGGCCGCGCGCCCGCGACTGGGTGGTGCGGCTGCGGGCGGCGTACCCGGATGCCGGGCCGGACGGGCTGGCCCGGCTGGCCACCCGGCGGTTCGTGCGGGCGGCCGGGGCCGGTGGCGCGGTCGCGGCGGTGGCCGGGCTGTTCGCGCCGGTGGCGGAGCTGGCGGCGGTGCTGTGGAGCCAGGCCGGCCTGGTGCTGCACGTGGCGGCGGCGTACGGCCGGGACCCGCTGGACGCGGAGCGGGCGGTGGAGTTGCTGGTGCTGACGCAGGTGCACCCGGACGAGGCCAGTGCGCGTACCGCGCTGGCGGCGGCGCGGGCGGCGGACGGGCCGGGGGACCGGCCGTGGCCGCGCGCCGGGGAGGCCGCCTGGCGGTTGGCGGCGCCGCTGGCCGCACAGGCGGGTGGTTGGGCGGCGCTGCGGCTGGCGTCCCGGCTGCTGCCGGGGGCGGCGGTGCTCGCCGCGGCGGCGGGTGACGCGGCCGTCGCCGAGCGGCTGGCGGCCCGCGCGGTGGCCGCCTACCGGCCGGTCAGAGCCAGCTGAACCACTCCTTCGGCAGCAGCGCGTAGCCGACGAAGGCGACGACGTCGAGCAGGGTGTGCGCCACGATCAGCGGCATCACCCGTTTGGTACGCAGGTAGAAGAGGCTGAACACGACGCCCATCACCGCGTTGCCGAGGAACGCGCCGAAGCCCTGGTAGAGGTGGTAGGAGCCGCGCAGCAGCGCGCTCGCCGCGATGACCGCGGCGACCCGCCACTGGAGCTGGCGCAGCCGGGTGACCAGGTAGCCGACCACGATCACCTCCTCCAGCACCGCGTTCTGCACGGCGGCCAGGATCAGCACCGGCACCGCCCACCACAGGTCGGGCAGGCCGGCGGGGACCAGCGTGGCGTTGATCCCGAGCTGCGCGGCCGCCCAGACCAGCGCGAGGCCGGGCAGGCCGATCAGCGCCGCGAGGCCGGCGCCCCTGGCCAGGTCGGACCCGGGCCGTCGCAGGTCCACGCCGAGCGTCCGGGCCGGATCGCCGGGGTCCCGCGCCAGCAGGTGTACGGCGAGCAGCACCGGCAGCAACGCGAAGAAGATGCTGAGCAGCTGACGCGCCAGGTCCAGCCACGGCTGGGCAGCCTGGGAGGTGTTCAGCGCGGCGGTCTGGGATGACAGCGGCCCGGCCGCGGCCAGCGCGGCGATGATCGTCACCATCGCGTACACGGCCGACTTGCCGAGCGAGAGGCCGAGCACCAGCAGGGTCTCGGTGCCGAGGACCCGGCGGGACACCGGGCGGGTGAACTCGTCGACGGTCACCGCACCACTCTGCCCGACGGCGGGGGCCACCGGCACCGCCCGGACGGACCGGCCGGGGCGGTCGCACATTCTGTGCGACCGGCGGGCACGCTCCGTGGACATTCTATGCGGGCCCGATCCGCCGTCAGGAGGAGGAGCGCCCCCGTGGACAACTTCGCGCGGCTGCTGAAGGAGAGCTGGACCCTGGTCGAGGAGGACCGGGAACGGCTGAGCGGTCACTTCTACGCCCGGCTGTTCCTCCTCGACCCCGACCTGCGCAAGCTCTTCCCGGTGCAGATGACCGGCCAGGGCGACCGGATCCTGGACGCGATCGTCACCGCCACCCAGGTGGTGGACGACCCGGAGAGCTTCGGGGAGTACCTGCGCTCGCTCGGCCGGGACCACCGCAAGTACCACGTGGACGCCGCGCACTACGAGACGATGGGCGTCGCGCTGCTGGACGCGCTGCGCAGCACCGCGGGTGACGGCTGGAACCTGGAGTACGACCAGGCCTGGCGGGACGCGTACGCGGCGATCATCGAGAAGATGCTGGGCGGGGCGGCGGCCGACGAGAACCCGCCGTTCTGGCACGCCGAGGTGCTGACCCACGAGCGGCACGGGCCGGACACGGCGGTGCTGACCGTGCGTGCCCTCCAGTACCCGCTGGCCTGGAAGGCGGGCCAGTACGTCAGCATCGAGGTGCCCCGGCACCTGCCACGGGTCTGGCGGACGTACTCGGTGGCGAACGCGCCCAACGACGACAACGTGCTGGAGTTCCACATCCGTACGCCGGCCGGGGCGGGCTGGGTGTCCGGCGCGCTGGTCCGCCGGACCAGGCCGGGCGACCTGCTCCGGGTGGCCGCGCCGATGGGGTCGATGACGCTGGACCGCGAGTCGACCCGGGACATCCTCTGCGTCGCCGGCGGGGTCGGCCTGGCCCCGGTGAAGGCGCTGGTGGAGGAGCTTGCCGGCTGGAACCGCACCCGCTGGGTGCACGTCTTCTACGGCGCCCGGCACGCCGACGACCTGTACGGCCTGGCCGGCCTGGAGGAGTTGGTGGCCGCCCACCCGTGGCTCTCGGTGACGCCGGCGTGCAGCGACGACCCGGACTTCGACGGTGAGCAGGGGGACATCTCCGAGGTGGTCACCCGGTACGGCCCGTGGACAACGCACGACTGCTACGTCTCCGGTTCGGCACCGATGGTCCGGGCCACCCTGCGGGCGCTCGCCGAGGACGAGGTGCCGCCGCCGAACATCCGGTACGACACCTTCGGCAACCTGTAGGACCTTCCTCCCCCCGAAAAAGCCGGGTCGCGTGCCCCTGCCCCCTGGGGCACGCGACCCGGCTCCCGCCCGGCCCCTGACGGCGTCCCGCAGGTGCCCCGGACGCCGTCAGGGGCCGGTTTCCCGGTATTGCTCCACCGGCACCAGCGGCAAGCCGGGCGCCATCCGGTCGGTGTAGAGCCGCCCCTGGAGGTGGTCGACCTCGTGCGCGACCAGCCGGGCCATCCCGTACGCGAACGAGGTGATGATCCGGCTGCCGTCCCAGCGGGCGTGCTCCACGTCGATACGCAGCGGCCGGGGCACCAGACCCCGGTGGTCGGCGAAGGAGAGGCAGCCCTCGTACTGCTCGTCGGTGTCGGGGCTGGCGTCGACCACCCGGGGGTTGATCAGCACCACCGGTGCGGCGGCCCGGTCGGCGGGGCGGACCACGGCCGCCGCCGCGTCGACGCCGACCTGCGGGGCGGCCAGGCCCATGCCGGCGCCGAACGGGTGCAGCTCGTCGACCCGGGTCAGCAGCGCGGTGAGCCGGTCGACCACCTCCCGGGCGGCGGTCTCCTCGCCGGGCAGGTCGAACGGCCGGGCAGGGCGGCGCAGCAGGTCGGCGTCGTGGGGCAGCACGCCGAGGGCGCGCAGCCGGTCACCGGCCCGGCCGGCCGCCGTCGCCCGTTCCGCGTCGGCCGGTTCGCCCCGGAACCGCCACTGGAGGCGGTAGCGGGAGTTGAGCGGCGGGTCGTCGGTGGCCCAGTCGAAGACCGCGCGGTCGCCGCGGTCGTGCCGGAGTACGGGGGTGCGCAGCGGGCCCTCGTCGGCGGAGAGGGAGGTCTCCACCCCCCAGACCCGCGGGTCGAGCGCCGCCGGCAGGTCCAGTCGGACCGCCAGGTGCCGGGTGGGCAGGCGTACGGCGCGCTGGAACCAGGGCCCCCACTTCTCCCGTCCGACGTGGTAGGCGTACCCGATCTCGACCCGTTCGCCGGGGTGCAGCGGGAACGGCCCGTCGGCGTTCTCGAAGAGCAGCCAGATCTCCTTGTACGCGTCCCGGTCGTGCTTGGCCCGCCAGTGCATGGGCTCGCGGCTGCCCCCGTCGTCCCGGTACGCCCGCAGCCCCAGCTCGGCGAAGGTGAGCGGATGCTCCCGGTGGTGCCGGTTGGAGCGGCCCGGGTCGTCGGGGTAGCGGTCGACGGCCACCCGGACCAGGTGCCGGGTGACCGGTTCGGTGCCGACGTTGTGCAGTTGGCGGCGCACCACGCAGTGGTAGCCGTCGTCGGTGTGGGTGAGGGTGGCGGCTTCGCGCTCGACGACCAGGCCGGTGCCCGGGGGCAGCCACTGCCCGGGGGGCGGCAGCTCGCGGTGCGCCGGGACCGGGCGGGCCTGGCGGAGCTGGTCGTACTCCCGGAAGCGTTGCCAGATCGCGCCGCTGGCGTCGAGGACGGCCTCGGCGCGGCGGGCGAAGTCCTCGGTGGGTCGGTGCCGGCGCCCTTCGACGTGGCTGACGTACGACGGGTCGAAGCCCATGAGCGTGGCGAGTTGCTTCTTGGAGAGTCCTCGCCCCGTCCGGTGCCGGGCGAGCTCCGCGGCGAAGGACTCGGCAGCCCGCTCCAGGGGGGAGGTCGTCATCAGCTTCCTCACGGCCGGGACGACAAGTCTTCACGTTCGACCACCCGGCCGCACCTGAACTGGCGCTTTGCCGACATTTGGCTTGACACCGCTCGCGTTTCCACCCCCACCCACCGGGTAGTACGCGGAGCCCGGGCCGGTCCGCCGCCAACGCCGTCGGCGGAGTGACCCGGGCCTCTCGATCCTGGTGAGCCTCCCCTCAGGCCAAGGGCTGTGGTTAGGCTAGCCTTAGCTAGGCGAACAACGCTTCGGACAAGGGGACGGACCAGGTGACAGCGGTGATGCCAAGGCGGGAGCTCGCCCCGCCGCTCGCCCCGGTGACCGCCACTCTCCGGGCCATGTTCGGCACCGACGACCTGCCCGGCGTCGCGCCGGGCCTGCTGGTCGCCGACGAGGCCGGCTGGAGCCCGGCGACCAGCCTGATCGACGGCAGCCGCCTCCCCGAGTTCCTCGCCGCCGCGTCCCGCCGCTGGGGTGGCACCCCGCACGCCTGCGCAGCGCTGGCCTGGAAGTCCTACAGCTACTGGGCGGCGCTGCCGGTGGTGCTCGGCTGGGCCTCGGCCCGCCGGGTGCCGCTGCTCGACCCGGCCGACGTGCTGGTCCACTTCGAGGACCAGCACCAACTGCTCACCATGGGCCTGCGCGGCTCGACCGCGGTCGCGGTGCTCCCGAACGACCCACTGGCGCTCGCCGGCCTTTCCGAGGTGCGGGTGGTCGCCGACGAGGCGGAACTGCTCCGCGTGCTGCGCGCGTCGCTGCTCGACGCCCACCTCGCCCCGATGATCGCCGCGATCCAGACGGAGGTCCGGGTCGGCACCCGTACGCTGCTCGGTTCCGTCGCCTCCGGCCTCGCGCACGGCATCCTGCGCGCGGCGGACGCCCTCCCGGGCTCGTCGGTGCGCAGCATCTCCACCCTGCTCGACGCGCTCGACCTGGCCGACCTGGTCGAGCTGGTGCCCGGTCCGACCGGCGAACCGACGGTGCAGCGGCGGACCTGCTGCCTGGCCTTCACGCTGCCGAAGCCCAAGATCTGCCAGGGCTGCTGCGTCCGCCCGTCCTGACTCCTCGGGCCTACCCGGTCAGCGGCCGGACGTCCCAGAGCCACACCCCGCCGGTCCAGGTGGGGGTGATCCCGGTCAGCTCGGTCATCGCCTGGCGCAACGCGTCGGCGTTGCGGTGCGGGCCGAGGACCACCGCCCCGGCCCGCCAGTAGCGCAGGTCGTCCACCGCCGCGACCCGGTCCTGGTCGGTGATCGGCGGGATCCCACCGGTCTTGGCGACGTCGGCGAAGAAGTTGCTGGTCCGGCGGAACGGCGCGGTGAAGAGGGCGACGTTCGGCTCCGGCGCGCCCGGCCGGGTGTCCGGCGCGAGGAAGTAGCCGCGCGCCAGCGGCATCTCCAGCCGGGTCCGGGACGACCAGCGCAGCGGGTCGGCGTACGTGGTGTCGGGCAGCGGCAGGGTGACCACGCTGCGCCCCCCGGCGACGTACGGGCGCCAGGCGCCGGAGGTGACGAACGCCGGGGTCGGGTCGAGCGGGGTGACGGGCAGCGGGGTCGGCAGGTTCGGCAGCAGCGCCATCACCAGGACGGTGACCGTGGCGAACCGGATCTGCCGCCGCGCGCCCGGGTGCCGGCGGGCCAACTGACGGGCGTGCTCCGCGCCGAGCGCGAGCAGCACCCCGATGACCGGTACGATCGCCAGCGACCAGCGGGTGGGCACCACCGAGTGCAGCAGGGGCAGGTCCTCCAGCAGCGCCCAGGGGGCGGGCACGCCGGTGTCCCGGCCGTCGAGCTGGACCTTCCGGCCGAGCGAGAGCACCGCGAAGAGCAGGGCGAGGACGGCCAGGCCGAGCACCAGCGCGCTGCGCCGCAGCCACCAGACCAGGGCGACCGCGAGGACCGCCAGCGGCCACCCGAAGAAGGCGTTCTCCTCGGTCGCGTTCTTGACCAGCGGCGCGGCGGAGCGGGCGTCACCGGCCAGCGACTCGCGGGAGTACCCGACGAAGGCGGCGAGGTCGGTGCGGTAGCCGCGGATCAGCCGGGACAGCCCCTGGTACGAGCCGGGGCCGAAGAGCTGCACGTGGAGCGGGTACGCCAGCAGCACCGCGGAGAGGGCGGCGGCGACACCGAGCCCGGCGAGGAAGGTCCGCGCGCCCCGACGCAGCTCGGGCCGGCCGATGGCGAGCGCGCCGACCACCACCCCGACCCCGATCGCGGCCATCAGCAGGATCTCGAGGTTGAGGAAGGCCTGCCAGACGATCAGCAGGCCGAGCAGGAGACCGTTGCGCAACCACCGGCCGGGCTCGGCGAGCCGCAGCGTCCGCCAGGCGATCAGCGGGACGACGAACTGGGACACGATGTTCGGATGGGCGTTGGCGTGCGACACCATCGCCGGGGCGAACGCGCAGAACGCGGCGCCGAGCCAGGCCGGGACCCGGGACCGGGTCACCACCCGGGAGAGAAAGAAGTACCAGGCGGTGCCGGTGGCGGCCATTCCGAGGGTGAGAAAGAGCAGAAACGACCATTGTGGCCCGAAAAGCACGGTGACGGGCGTCATTGGTATTGAAATGGACAATACGGAAGTGTTCGCCATCAGGTTCACACCATCGGGCACGTTCATCCGGTCCGAGGTGAATGGATAGGCGAATTCGGTCACGACCCGGGCACCGTGTGCCATCATCCACTCGAACTGCGACTGGTCGGAAGGGTTGTCGCGCAGGCCGCCGCCGGGGTGCAGCCAGAGGCGCGCGGTCACCCAGAACGCCAGCAGCACGAAGCTGAGCACGGCGGCGGCGTCCCACCGCCACCCCTCCCGCCGGCGTACGCCGCGGTCGTCGCCGACCCCGGCGTCCCCGACGCCGGATCGCTCGACCTCAGGGTCCGATTCGGGAGTAGTCATAACAATTCAGAGCGTAGTTGCCGTATGGCGCTGACGTGACATGTTTCGGCGGACTGCGTACTATGTGCCGGGTTCGCCGACCGCCGATCACGTGCCCACCCCCGACCGCATTTCGGCCACCACGGTGCCCCGTTTCCTCCGCCGCTGAAGCGGATGATTCACTCTGTCGGTCCAGGCGCGGGTCGAGTCATATCGTGAGGAATCGACGCATGGCAGAAATCACTGGGGATCAGCGCGTCCAGTCGGAGGTCCTGGAGGGCCTCGCGACAGCGGTCAATCACCGGAGATGGTTCGTCGAACTGGCCGTGCCCCACCTCGGTGACAACCCCATCGAGATCGGCAGCGGCCTCGGCGACTACGCGCTGGAGTGGTCGCGGCACGTCCCCCGGTTCACCGCCACCGAGGCCGACCCGGACCGGCTGGTCCAGCTCAAGGAGCGGCTGGCCGACGAGCCCACCATCGAGGTACGGCAGATGCTGCTGCCGCACCCCGAGCGCGGCGACTACAGCGCCGCCGTCTCGTACAACGTGCTGGAGCACATCGACGACCACGTCGGCGCGCTGCGCAGCATGCGCGACCTGGTCCGGCCCGGCGGCGCGGTGATCATCATCGTGCCGGCCTTCCAGTTCGCGATGAGCCCGGCCGACATCGCCACCGGGCACATGCGCCGCTACACGAAGCAGACCCTGGCGGCGGCGATGACCGAGGCGGGGCTGACCGTCGAGACCATGCACTACGCCAACGCGCTCGGCCTGATCGGGTACTTCATGGCCACCAAGGTCTTCCGGCTGATGCCGAAGGAGGGCCCGATGGTCAAGGTCTACGACACCCTGGTGCTGCCGGCGACCAAGGCCGCCGAGCAGCGGTTCCGCCCGCCGTTCGGCCAGTCGGTCTTCGCCGTCGCCCGCGTCCCGGCCTGACCCCCCACCCCCACCCCCACCCCCACCCTCGCGATCTTGCACTTTCGGCCCCTGTTTCACGACTTTCTTCCGTGATGTCCGGGCAGCAAGTGCAAGATCGCGGAGTGTGAGGGCTACTCCTTGATCTGGTACGTCGGGCGGATGACCGCCCGGGCCAGGGTGTGGAAGGCCAGGTTGAAGCCGACGTAGGCGGGGCTGGCGGCGGGAGCGACGTCGAGGCGCTCGACGTCCAGCGCGTGCACCGCGAAGACGTACCGGTGCGGGCGGTCCCCGGGTGGCGGGGCGGCGCCACCGTAGCCGGTGTCGCCGTAGTCGTTGCGGACGCTGAACGCCCCGCCGAGGTCGGCCTCCTCCGCCCCGGTGGGCAGCTCGGTCACCGAGGCCGGCACGTCGACCAACACCCAGTGCCAGAAGCCGCTGCCCGTCGGGGCGTCCGGGTCGAAGCAGGTAACCACGAAGCTCTTCGTCCCGGCCGGGAAGTCCGACCAGGCCAGGTGCGGGGAGACGTTCCCGCCACCGGCGCTGCCGTGCGCGTACCGCGCGTCCATCGGCTCGCCGTTGTGCACGTCGTCACTGGTCAGGTTGAACGACGAAACGGTCGGCAGCAGCTCGTACGGGTCCGGGGCGATCGGTCGTTCCAGCGTCATCAGGGGTCCTTCCGGTGCGCGTGATGTCCTGCGCCCATCTTCTTACCCCGCCACCGGGCCCCGTTGAACCGGAAGCGCCGGGACACTCCGGGAAGATCGACACTCGTACGATGACGCTCCCCGACGTGAAACGGACGGTCGAGGCGGCGCTGCCGGGCGCCGAGCTGATGTCCCATGCGCACGACGACACCAGCGACACCCGCTACGTCCGGGACGGCAGGTGTCGCCGGCTGCCCACGTGACGGTTGCGGTGTGTGACGGGATGTGGGCAGCCGGCTCGCGGCCTAGTTCTGCGGTGCCAGGGTGCGTAGGACGCAGAACTCGTTGCCCTCGGGGTCTGCCATGACCACCCAGTTTCGGTCTGAGCCTTGGCCCACATCCGTCTTGGTGGCGCCGAGGCCGAGCAATCTGTTCACCTCGTCCTCCGTGCTGCCGTCGATCGGGCTGACGTCGAGGTGAAGCCGGTTCTTCACGGTCCTGCCCTCGGGCACCTGGACGAACAGCAGGGTGGGCGGCATCTGGCGGGCCCGAACATCCTCAACGGTCGGCACCCAGGAGCCGATCTCGACCTTGCCCTCGCTCCGGTCGATCACCTTGAAGTCCACGACCTCGCACCAGAAGGCCGCGAGCCTCTCCGGATCGTGGCAGTCAACGACCAACTCGGTGAACCTACTTGTCATGACTCTCCCAGCTAATGCGGACGGGGCTCAGAGTATCGCCCGTCCGACAGATCCGGGATCTTGCTGACCTGGGACATCAGTCGGGCTCGATCCGACATCAAATACGCGTCAAGCCCCTGGTTAGGAACAGGTCTGCGAAGAACAGGTTCCAGGCACCGAGAGGCTTCACGCGGTGACCGGTATCACCTACACCGGCGTGCTCGATGTCGGCCACGGCCACCGCCGAGACCCTCGCGAAGCTGCTGACCGAACACCGTGAACGGCTCGGCACCCGCAAGGCCACCCGTGCTCTCGACCCCTTCAAACAGGGTGTGTTGGTCCTGCACCCCTGACCAGCACTTTTGCTGGTCAGGGGGCGTTTCTACTGCCCAAGGGGCGGAGGGTGTGGGATTCGAACCCACGAAGGACATCGCTGCCCTTACCGGTTTTCAAGACCAGCGCCATCGGCCACTAGGCGAACCCTCCCGGACCGTCACCCTCGGGTGCCCGGCCGGTGCCTAGTCTGCCACGGACGCCGCACGGGGGAACCGACCTCCCACCCCTGTTGGGAGGATTCCCTGATGTGGGAGACACCGACGATCGTGCTGATCACCGGGATCATGGCGGGCCGGCAAGTCCACAGTGGCTGGTGACCTGGACCGGCGGCTGCCCCGCTCGGTGCACCTGCGCGGTGACCTCAGGCGCAGACGGTGGACCAGATCGTGGCCTGGGCGTGGACCGAAGGGCGGATCGGGTAAGACTGGGCCATGCGCGCGATCACGATCCCGGAACCCGGCGGACCCGAGGCACTCGTCTGGGCGGAGGTGCCCGACCCGGAGCCCGGCCCGGGCGAGGTGGTCGTCGACGTGCGGGCCAGCGCGGTGAACCGGGCCGACCTGCTGCAACGGCAGGGGCACTACCCGCCGCCGCCGGGCGCGCCCGCGTACCCGGGTCTGGAGTGCTCCGGGGTGATCAGCGCGACCGGCCGCGACGTGACCGAATGGGCGGTGGGCCAGCAGGTCTGCGCGCTGCTGGCCGGCGGCGGGTACGCGGAGCGGGTGGCGGTGCCGGCCGGGCAGCTGCTGCCGGTGCCGGCCGGCGTCGACCTGGTCGACGCGGCGGCGCTGCCGGAGGTGGCCTGCACGGTCTGGTCGAACGTGGTGCGGCTGGCCCGGCTCGGCCGGGGCGAGACGCTGCTGGTGCACGGCGGCGGCAGCGGGATCGGCACCTTCGCCATCCAGCTCGGGGTGGCGCTCGGCGCGACCGTGGTGGTGACCGCCCGCTCGGCGAAGCACGACCGGCTGCGGGAGTTGGGTGCCGCGCACACCGTCGACTACCGGGAGCAGGACTTCGTCGAGGAGGTTCGCCGGGTCACCGACGGCCACGGCGCGGACGTCGTCCTCGACATCATGGGCGCCTCCTACCTGGGCCGGAACGTGGCGGCGCTGGCCGACGGCGGTCGGCTGGTGGTGATCGGCATGCAGGGTGGCCGCAAGGCCGAGCTGGACCTCGGGGCGCTGCTGGCCAAGCGGGCCTCGGTGGCCGCCACCGCGCTGCGCTCCCGCCCGCTGGACGACAAGGCGGAGATCGTGCGGGGCGTCCGGGAGCAGGTCTGGCCGCTGGTGTCCTCCGGTGCGGTCCGGCCGGTCGTGGACCGGCGGCTGCCGATGACCGAGGCGGCCGAGGCGCACCGGCTGGTGGAGTCGAACGACCACGTGGGCAAGGTGCTGCTCACGACGTCGTGACGGCGCCGTCCCGGTTCGCGGGACGGGGCAGCACCAGGCGGGCGCCGGGCCCCTCGCCGGCGAGCGAGTCGCCCGGGTTGTAGAGGTTGCAGCGCTGCAACGACAGGCAGCCGCAGCCGATGCAGCCGTCCAGGTCGTCGCGGAGCTTGCCGAGCAGCCGGATCTTCTCGTCCAACCGCTCCCGCCACACCCGGGACAGGGCGGCCCAGTCGTCGGGGGTGGGGGTGCGGGAGGCGGGCAGCGAGTCCAGTGCCTCGCGGATCTCCTCCAGCGGGATGCCGACCTGCTGGGAGATCCGGACGAACGCCACCCGGCGCAGCTCGGAGCGGGCGTACCGGCGCTGGTTGCCGCCGGTGCGTTCGGCGCGGATCAGGCCAAGCCGCTCGTAGTAGCGCAGCGCGGACTGGGCCACGCCGCTGCGGGTGGAGAGCTGCCCGATGGTGAGTGATTCGTGCATCAGTCGCCTTGAGTTGAAGTTGACTTGAACTTGCAGGCTAGCCGCATGACCACCACCATCGCCACCGCCCCACCCGTGCCGGGGCCGGTCGCCGCGCCGCTGAACCGGCTGCGCGCCGGCCGCGAGTTCGGCCCCAACGTGTACTCGACCGTCGACGTGCTCTGGGTGCTGTACGACCGCATCCTGCGGATCGCCCCCGACACCGTCGACGACCCCGAGCGGGACCGCTTCCTGCTCTCCAAGGGCCACGCCGTCGCCGGCTACTACGCGGTGCTCGCCGCGAAGGGCTTCCTACCGGTCGACTGGCTCGACGACCAGGGCGGCCCCGACAGCCGCCTCGGCGACCACCCGGACCGGCTGCTGGTCCCCGGCGTGGAGATCGGCTCCGGCTCGCTCGGCCACGGCCTCGGGCTGGGCGTGGGCACCGCGCTCGGGCTGCGCGCCCAGGGCCTCACCGACCCCCGGGTGTACGTGCTGCTCGGCGACGCCGAACTGGACGAGGGCTCCAACCACGAGGCGATCGCGTACGCCGGGGCGACCGGGCTGGCCGCCCTGACCGCGATCGTGCTCGACAACCGGTCCGCCAGCCACGGCTGGCCGGGCGGGGTGGCCAGCCGGTTCACCGTCAACGGGTGGACCGCCGCCACTGTCGACGGGCGCGACCACGACGCCCTGCACGCCGCCCTCACCGGGCACGACCAGCACCGGCCACACGTCGTCGTCGCGGTCGTCGAGAACGGGGAGTGAGAGCATGCGGGACACCTTCGTCGCCAGCGCGACCGAACTGCTGGACGATCCGCGTACCACCATCGTGCTGGCGGACATCTCGGCCGCCTCGTTCGCCCCGGCCGCGCGCCGGTATCCCGACCGGGTGGTGAACGTCGGCATCCGGGAGCAGTTGATGGTGGGTGTGGCCGGTGGACTCGCGCTGACCGGGCAGCGCCCGATCGTGCACAGCTACGCCCCGTTCCTCGTCGAGCGGGCGTACGAGCAGATCAAGCTGGACCTCGACCACCAGGGGGTCGGCGCGGTGCTGGTCAGCGTCGGGGCGTCGTACGACCGGGCGGCGGCGGGCCGGACGCACCTCAGCCCGGCGGACGTCAGCCTGCTCGACACGCTGCACGGCTGGACCGTGCACGTGCCCGGTCACCCGGACGAGGTGCCCGGGCTGCTGCGCGGCGTGGTGTGCGGGCGGGACTCGGCGTACCTGCGGCTGTCGACGCAGCAGAACACCCGCCCGTACGCCGGCGACGGTGAGTTGCGGGTGGTACGGGACGCCGGACCGGGCGCGGCGCTGCTGGTGGCGGTCGGGCCGGTGCTGGACGCGGCGCTCGCGGCGGTGGCCGACCTGCCGGTGACGGTGGCCTACACCCACCGGCCGCGACCGTTCGACGTGGCCGGGCTGCGGGCGCTGACCGGCACGGAGGTGATCCTGGTCGAGCCCTACCTGGCCGGCACCTCGGCCCGGGTGGTGTCGGAGGCGCTGGCCGACCGCCCGCACCGGCTGCTCAGCCTCGGCGTGGGCCGGTCGGAGCTGCGGCGCTACGGCACGGCGGAGGACCACACCCGCTGGCACGGGCTGGACGCCGACGGCCTGCGCCGGTCGGTCGGCGGCTTCCTCCGGATGCCGTCAGCGCTGGGCTGAGCCGAGGGGACGGCGGCGGGTGCGCTCCCGGCCGAGGATCCAGAGCGCCTCGACGCCGTCCTTCCAGGTGATCTTCTTGCCCTCCTCGCGACCGCGCGCCCGGTAGCTGATCGGCACCTCGTACGGGCGGATGCGGCGGCGCAGCAGCTTGCCGGTCACCTCCGCCTCCATGCCGAAGCCGCGGGAGCGGACGTCGAGGGAGCGGTAGAGCTCGACCGGCATCAGCTTGAAGCAGGTCTCCAGGTCGCCGATGTAGGAGTTGAACAGCACGTTCGCGGCCATCGTGACGCCCTTGTTGCCCATCACGTACCAGAAGCTGTAGGCACTGTGGCTGCCGAAGGTGCGATTGCCGTAGACCACCGTGGCGCGGCCGTCGAGGACCGGGTCGAGCAGGCGCGGGATGTCCTGCGGGTCGTACTCCAGGTCGGCGTCGAGGATGACCATGTATTCACCCTCGGCGTTGTCGACCGCCGTCTTGATGGCCGCGCCCTTGCCCGCGTTGCGCTGGTGGGTGATGACCCGCAGCCGCGCGTCGTCGGCCCGGCCGAGGATCTCACCGGTGCCGTCCCGGCTGCCGTCGTCGACCACGACCAGCTCGATCTCGCACGGGTAATCGACCGCCAATGCCTGCTTGACGGCATCCGCGATGCGTTCTTCCTCGTTGTAGACCGGCATGAGGATCGAGAGCTTCACGGGGATCTCCACGGTGGCGACAGTAAGTCGGCCCTAGCGTAGCGTGGCAGCTCAGCCGTAGGGAGGCCGCCACCGGGGGCGTCGGGCACCCAGCCCTCAGGAACATGGTGTTAACTTCCGCCCATGTCGGCAGCCGGCTCCCTGGTCGTGGTGGCGCCCGTCGCCGCGTTCGTCGTGCTCACGTCGGTGCTGTGGCCCCGCCGCCCGGACGCGGTCGCGCCGCTGCGGCTGGCCGTGGTCCGCGCCGCGCTGGTGACCGGCGTCTTCGCCGTACTCACCGTGGAGCTGCTCGGCGCGCTGCGCGCGCTCACCCTGCCGGCCGTCGCCGGGGCCTGGCTGCTCTTCCTCGCCGCCACCGTGGCCGCGGCCCGCTGGCGACAGCGTCGCGACCTGGTCGCGTCCGCCGCGCCCGCCGCCCGGGCCGGCACGCTCGTCGGGGCCACGACCGGCACTCCGGCGTCCGGCGCCGGCCCGACCACCACGCCGGCCTCCCCCGCCGGGCCGTCCGGCGCTGCGGAGCCGGGGGCGGCGTCCGCGCTGGGCAGCCTCGCGTCGGCCCTGGCCGGCTGGCGGGCCCGGTTGGTCGCCTTCCGGCGTACGGCGAGCCGGGGCGAGCGGCTGCTGGCCGGCACGGTCGGCGGGCTGGTGCTGGTGGAGCTGCTCGTCGCGCTGCTCGCCGAGCCCAACAACTTCGACTCGCAGACCTACCACCTGCCCAAGGTGGAGCACTGGGTCGCCCAGGGCAGCCTCGACTTCTGGCCCACCGCGATCCACCGGCAGGTGACGATCCCGCCCGGCGCGGAGTACCTGCTGCTGCACCTGCGCCTGCTCACCGGCGGCGACGCGCTGCACAACCTGGTGCAGTGGGCCGCCGCGCTGGGGTGCCTGGTGGCGGCCACCCGGGTCGTCGCCCAGCTCGGCGGCGGGCGGCGGGCCCAGCTGCTCACCGCGTTCCTGCTCGCCACCACGCCGATGGTGGCCCTCCAGGCGACCAGCACCCAGACCGACCTGGTGGCCGCCGCCTGGGCCGGGTGCGCCGGGACGCTGGCGCTGGACGGGCTGCGCCGGCGCACGGACGTCGGGAGCCTGCTGGCGCTCGGCGCGGCCACCGGCCTGACCGCGCTGACCAAGACCAGCGGGCTGCTCGCGGTCGGGCCGCTGCTGGTTCTCTGGGGGGTCGCCCAGCTCCGGCTGGCGTTCCGCCCGGCGCCGGCCGACCCGGCGGGGCCCGCCGGGGAGAGCCGTAACCGGCCGGGTGCCGGGGTGGCGCGGACGGCCGCCGGGTCGCTGCTGGTGCTGCTGGTCGCGGGGGTGGTGGTGGGCCCGTTCCTGGCCCGGGTGACCGTCGAGTTCGGCCACCCGCTCGGCCCGCCCCGGCTGCGCGAGTCCATCCCGATGGAACGGCACGACCCGGCCTCGATCCTGGTCAACGCGCTGCGGATCGGCCACACCGCGTTCGACACCCCGCTCGCGCCGCTGCGGTCCGGCACCGCCGCGGCGATCACGGACGGCGCGCAGGCGATCGGGGTCGACCCGCAGGACCGGGCGATCACCTTCGGCCGGGAGGTGTTCCCGGTTCCCGCCTGGTACCCGGACGAGGACCGGGTGGCCTTCCCGCTGGCCGGCTCGCTGGCGCTGCTGGGCGCGGTGTTCGCGCTGGCCCGGCCGACCCGGATCAGCCCGGCCGGGCCGGCGGCGCTGCGGGCGTACGCGGTCGCGGTGGTGGTGGCCGTCGGGCTGCACACCGCGACGATCAAGTGGCAGCCCTGGGGGAACCGGCTGCTGCTCTACGCGCTGGTGGCCGCCGTACCGCTGGCCGGGCTCTGGCTGGACGCGCTGTTGCGGCGGCGGCTCGTGCCCGGACGCCGGTCGGTGGCCGCCGGGCTGGCGGTGACCGTGCTGGCCACGTCCGCGCTGGCCGGCGTGCTGGCCCTGTCGTACGGCTTCCCGCGCCGGCTGGTCGGCGCCGGCTCGGTCTTCACCACCTCGGACTGGGACACCCGGTTCGTGCGCCGGCCGCAGTGGGCCGAAGAGTTCCGCTGGGCCGCCGCGGCGGTACGGGCGAGCGACGCCCGCCGGATCGGCCTGGTGCAGCAGAACGACAACTGGGAGTACCCGTGGTGGCTGCTGCTGCGTGACGAGCAGGGCCGCTCGCCGGAGCTGGTGGCGTTGCAGTCGGTGCTGCCCGACCGGCCGCCGGCCGACCCGGCGTCGGTGGACGCGATCGTCTGCACCGGCAGCCGGCCGGCGTGCACGAAACTGGTGCCGGCCGGCTGGACGGTGGAGTTCCGCGGGTACGTCGGCTACGCCCTGCCGCCGTCCCGCTGAGCCCGCTATTGCTTGAACGGCACGACGATCAACCGGGCGACCGCCTTGTCGCCGTCCTTGGCGCCCGCGATGCCGATCTTCGTGCCGACCTTGATGTCGTTCGACCGGATCGTCGTGCGCCGCTCGATCACCCGGAGCTGGTCGCCGAGGCTCCAGGTCAGGGTGAAGCCGTCGGTGGACTTCACGGTCACCGAGTCGCCGTCGATCGCGGTGACCTCCCCGCGCTGCACGACGACGGTCTTCGTGCCGCCGTCCTTGGTCTGCACGACGGCCTCGCCGTGCAGGGTGTTCCTCCGCAGCAGCACCCGGGCCTGGCGGCGCTTGCGCCACTCCTCGGCCCGCTCGCCGCGCTTGCCCTTCGGGCCGGCCTCGGGCTCGGCCGATCCGGAGACGGCGGGCGCGGGGGCGGCCACCGGCTCCAATTCGGCGGGGTCGAACCCCATGGCGGCGAGCGCCTGACCCTCCACGCCCATCGCCGCGGCGACGTCGACCGCGGCCTGCTGCGCCGTACCCTCAACGACCTGGGCCGGGCCGCAACCGGCGACGCCCAGCGCGACCGCCGCGAGCAGCGACGTGGTGGCGATGGCGAATCCCTGACGTGCCATGACACTCCCTCTCGTCCGTGGTGCCGTCAGCGTCGCAGGGCCGGGTGGGCGCCGCGTCAGGCCGATGTTCGGGTCAGGTAAGGATGGGCGGGCAACCGGACGGTGAACGCCGCCCCGCCCTCCGCGGCGTGCCCGGCGACGATCTCCCCGCCGAGCCGGCGGACCAGGCCGGCGGCGAGCGCCAACCCCAGGCCGCTGCCCACCTTGCGCACGCCCCGGTAGCGCTGGTGCAGCGCCCCGCGCTCGAAGGCCACCGCCAGGTCGTCGTCGGTGAAGCCGGGCCCGCCGTCGCGGACCTCCACCACCCCGCCGGCCGCCGGGTCCGCACCGGCCGGCCGGACCGCGAGCACCACCGGCGCCCCCGGGGGTACGACCCGCAGCGCGTTCTCCAGCAGCCCGTCCAGCACCTGACGGATCCGCCCCGGATCGGTGTACGCCGGCACCGGGGTCTCCGGCGCCTCCAGCCGGAACGGCACCCCGACCGCCGCGCACCGCTCCGACCAGGTGCGTTCGGCGTCGACGGCCAGCCGGGTGAGGTCGACCGGGACCGGTTCCAGCGGGAAGTCCGCCGCCTCCAGCCGGGCCAGCGCCAGCAGGTCGCTGACCAGCCGGTCCAGGTGCTCCGCCTCGGCGACCATGGTCCGCCCGGTGCCGGGCGCCTCGTCCGCGCCGATCACCCCGTCGGCCAGCGCCTCGGCCCAGCCCCGGATCGCGGTCAGCGGGGTGCGCAGCTCGTGCGAGACGGAGAGCAGGAACTCCCGTTGCCGCCCCTCGCTGGTGGCCAGCGCGGCGGCCAGCCCGTTCAGCGCGTACGCCAGGTCGGCGACCTCGTCCGGCGGCTCCACCGGGACGCGTACCGCCCGGTCGCCGGCGCGCAGCCGGGCGGCGGCGTCGGCGGCGTGCCGGATCGGCCGGGCCAGCCGGCGGGCGAGGAGCAGCCCGGCGGCGACCCCGGCGGCCAGCCCGGCGAGCAGCGGCAGCCAGAGACTGCCCAGCACTCCCCGCCAGGGGCCGCTGGTGGTGGCCCGGGTCAGCACCACGCCGTCCCCGCCGGGCAGGGCCCGCCCCTCGACCAGGGCCCGCCGGCCGTCGACCAGCCGGCGGCCGGAGACGTCCTTGCCGGCGGAGATCCGGTTCACCACCTGCCGGGGCAGCCCGGGCCGGTCGACCGTGCCGGCGCGGACCACGTACACCTCGATCTCCTGCTGGCGGAGCTGACGGATGACCCGGTCGCCGGCGGCGTCCCGCTGCCGCGCCGGGCGTACCCGCAGCACGTCGGCGGCGAGGCGGGCCTGGGCGGCGAGCGCCTCCTGGTCGCGGCGTTCCGCGCCGCGTACCGCCAGGGGGACCGCGACCAGGGCGGTGACCAGCACGGAGACCAGCGCCACCGCGCAGGTGACCAGGACCGCGCGGGCGGTGAGGGTGCCGGTGAACCAGCGGCGCGGGGGTGCGGGGGCCGGTCGGGGCCCGAGTACCGGCAGCGCGACGGTGGGCTCGTGCGGCCGGGCGGGGCGCTGCGGGTCGGGGTCAGTCATCGGCCGCGTACCCGACGCCGCGGTGGGTGCGGATCACGCCGGCCGCGCCGAGCTTGGCCCGGACCTGCGCCACGTGCACGTCGACGGTGCGGGTGCCGGCGTGCGCCGCGTACCCCCAGACCCCGGCCAGCAGCTCCTCCCGGGTGAAGACCCGGCCCGGCCGGGCCATCAGGTGGGCGAGCAGGTCGAACTCGGTGGAGGTGAGCTGGACCGGGGCGCCACCCGCGGTGACCGTGCGGCGGGCCGGGTCGAGGGTGACCGCGCCGACCGTCCGGGGGCGCTCCACCCCCTCGGGCGCGCCGGCCGTGCGGCGCAGCACCGCGCGGACCCGGGCGACGAGTTCGCGGGGGCTGAACGGCTTGGTGACGTAGTCGTCCGCGCCGAGTTCCAGCCCGACGATCCGGTCGACCTCGTCGTCGCGGGCGGTGAGGAAGATGACCGGCGTCCAGTCGCCCGCCTCCCGCAGCCGGCGGCAGATCTCGGTGCCGGCCAGGCCGGGCAGCGCGATGTCCAGCACGCAGGCCACCGGGCGCAGCCGGCGGGCGGCGGCCAGGCCGGCCGGGCCGTCCCGTTCCAGGTGTACGCCGAAGCCTTCCCGGCCCAGGTAGAGCCGGACCAGGTCGGCGATGGCCGGCTCGTCCTCCACCACGAGGACGAGTCCGCGCTGCGGGGCGTCGACGGTCACCGGCCCATGATGACCGACCGGCGGTCACCGGCGCCGTGCGGCCGTGTTCGGGTCAGGTAAGGATGCGCCTCAGCGGGCCGGTACGGGGCGGAGCACCGGGCCACCGGCGGTGGCGGACGTCTCGCCGATGGTGGCGACGATCCGCTCCTTCGGCGTGCGCAGCCGGGTGCGGAACGCGTGGTTGAGCAGCGTGTCGAGCTGCCACACCTGCTTCGGGTGCTGGGTGTGGACGACGAACCGCTCGCGGACGCCGTCGATCGCGGTGGCGGCCAGCTCGACCGACTGCGAGCGCGGGTCGGGGCTCCAGGTGACGTTGCTCAGCTCGCGCAGCTCGGTGTTGAGGTGCAGGCGGAGCCGGTGCAGCACCCGGGTCTGCTGGGTGACCACCATCCGGCGGTGGGTCAGCAGGAGGAGGTATTCGCCGGCCACCGACCGGTCGGGACGGCCGCACCGGGCGACCAGGATGGTGGCGTCGCCGGAGCCGACGCACTGCCGGAAGATCGGCATGTGCCGACTCACGGTCTGGGCCGCCAGGCCGGTCTCGGCGGCGGCGGGGAGGAACGTTCGGGAGAAGACGTCCATGACCTGCCCAACGAGCCGTGACCTGGGGTGACGTGGGCCACTGGGACCTTTTGGAAGTTCCACGCCCTCCCGTCGCACCGCCTGTGCGACGTCGGTGGCCCGCGTTGCGAGGGCGACTCGCGTCAGCGGGTCGAGCGGAACGGGCCGAACCCGGCCGCGCGCGAACTGGGCCGGGTCGGCGTCACGGTCGTCGACCGGTACCGGGTCGTCGGCGGTTCGAGGTCGAGGTAGTTGCTGTCGATGTTGATCTTCACGCCGCCCCAGGTCTCGTGGTGGTCGCCCTGGTACTGCTTCATCCGCCGCTTCGGCACCCAGTACGTCGACGGGATGGTCGGGTCCGTCGTCGTCTGCGCGCCGTCCCAGTTGGCGAAGTCCAGGACGTCCGGCCGGACGTGGCCCGGCTGCGAGTAGGCGGCGACGTGGTCCGCGAGGCCGGCGGAGGCGATGTTGGTGTAGAGGCCGGAGAAATAGCCGTGGTCGTGTAGGCGGGCGGTCCACGCGCTGGTGAACGAGAGCACGGCGGTGGAGCAGGCGGCGTTGCCCGAGGGGTAGCGCTCGATGTCCAGGATGATCGTGCTGTGCGGCGCGAGGCCAAGGTTGCGGGCGGCCGTCACCGCATCGTCGGCCGCCGCCCGGCCCTGGCTCGCGGCCTGCGCCGGGTCGATCCGCCGCTGGTAGGACGTGCACGGCGCCTGGAGGCCGACGTAGAGCGGGAAGAGCCGCCAGCCCTTGGCCTGCTGGCTCGCCACCCACTCGCGGGTCAGGTTGGCCTGCGCGCAGCCCCGGTTGACCCCGCCGATGTAGATACCCACCGCCCGGTACGGCGACTGGAGCCAGGCCGTCATCGCGGCGTCCGAGGGGGCGGCGCAGGTGTCGAAGCCCAGCCCGGTGAAGGTGCCCGGGTGCGGCCCGGTGTAGCCGGCGGCCCCCGCCGGCCGCCCGGCGGGGGCCGCCGAGGCGGTGGCGAGGAGCATCCCGGCCACGGCGGCGGTGAGCATCCGACGGGCGGCCCGACGCAGGCCCGCCGGAGCGGAGGTGATCGTCACGGGTTCCCCGTTCTGGTGAAGAGTCGTCGGACGGCGGAGCGCGGATGGGCACGCGCTCAACACCGACCCGGGGAATCCTGCCCGGCCGGGGCCGGGCTGTCCACCCCGCCAGGTCCATTTCGAATCGCCCGGGTCAGACCCGCGCGCCGGACCACCGGCGCAGCGCCTGGGCGTGCGACGGCGGCCAGGCGAGCGGCCGGCCGGGCACCGCCCCCGGCGCCATGACGGCCGCCACAGCGGACGGTCAGACCGGCAGGGGCGCGAACAGCTCCCCGAGCCAGCCGGGCACCGCCTCGGCGTACTCGGCCGGGGCCGGGTCGGACGTGACCAGGGCGCGCTGCCAGGACAGCGCCCGGCTGACCGTGGCCACCCGCATGGCCAGCTCGGCGGCCTCGCGCAGCGCGGCACGGTCGTACCGGTCGGTCCACGCCTCCAGGTACGCGTCCCGCAGCCGCCGCAGCGCCGCGTCGTCAGAGCCCGGCCCGGCGGTGTACGCCACGGAGCGGAGCGTCACCAGCAGCGTGCCGAAGGGATGGGCGACGGAGGCGTCCCCCCAGTCGAAGAAGCGGTATCCGTCGGCGGCGACGAAGACGTTGCCGTCGTGCAGGTCGTCGTGCTGGATGCTCGGCGGCACCCCGAAGTCGGCCAGCCGCCGGCAGAGCGCGTCGAACTCCCCCCGGTACGCCCGCAGCCGGCCGTGCAGTTCCGGGCTCAGCCCGTTCGCCGCGCCGAGCAGCAGCGCCTCCTCGTCGTCCAGCAGCACCTCGAGCCGCTCCGGCATCGCCTCCGGCCGGTGGTCGGGCACCCCGAGGGACAGCAGCCGCCCGGCGTGCGGCGCGACGGCGAGCTGCAGCGCGGCGTACCCGGGCAGCAGCCGCTCCCAGCGGGCCGGGTCCGGCTCGGCGGCGAGCGTGTCCCGCAGGCTCGGGCCGCCGTCCGGCAGCAGGGACCAGCCGCGCCCGGCGTCCACCGCGATCGGGTCGAGGACCCGGCCCGGGGCGAGCCGGGCCAGCTCGGCCAGCAGCGCCGCCTCGTGCCGGGTGCCCGGGTTGTTGGCCTTGAACCAGACGTCCCCGGTGTCGGTGGGCACCCGCCAGACCAGCGACCAGGGACGGACCCGGGGGTCCACCGGGCGGGACACCCGACGGCCCTGCCGGCCGAGCCGGTCGGCCACCCACTCCAGGGCGGTCGCCTGCCAGTGCGGGTCGGCCCAGTCGGCCCGCGGCGTCGTGGTCTCGGTCACGCCGCGAAATCTAGGCCTCGCCGGTCACCGCGTCACGCGTTTTCCGCCCGCGCCGCCGCGGCCACCGGTCGGTCGGGCACCCGGGTCGGGGCCGCGCGGTCGGTGTGGCGGACGCCGTCAGAGCAGCTCGACGATGGTGGCGTTGGCCATGCCGCCGCCCTCGCACATCGTCTGCAGGCCGTACCGGATGCCGTTGTCGCGCATGTGCTGGAGCATGGTGGTCATGATCCGCGCGCCGCTGGCGCCGAGCGGGTGGCCGAGGGCGATCGCGCCGCCGCGCGGGTTGAGCCGCTCCGGGTCCGCCTCGGTCTCCGCCAGCCAGGCCAGCGACACCGGGGCGAACGCCTCGTTCACCTCGTACACCCCGATCTCCTCGATGCCCAGCCCGGCGCGGCGCAGCGCCTTCGCGGTGGCCGGGATCGGCGCGGTGAGCATGGTGACCGGGTCGTCGGCGGCGACCACGGCGGTGTGGATGCGGGCCAGCGGCCGCAGGCCGTGCCGGCTGGCCCACTCGCTGGTGGTGACGGCGAGCGCGGCCGCGCCGTCGGAGATCTGCGACGCGGACCCGGCGGTGACCACGCCGTCGGCGCGGAACGGGGTCTTCAGCTCGCCGAGCTTCTCCAGCGAGGTGTCCCGGCGGATGCCCTCGTCGGCGGCGAACTTGCCGCCGTCGGCGAGCGGCACCGGGGCCAGCTCGGGGTCGAACGCGCCGGCGTCCTGCGCGGCGGCCGCCTTCTCGTGGCTGGCCAGGGCGAACTCGTCGAGCTGGGTACGGGAGAAGCGCCAGCGCGCGGCGATCAGCTCGGCGCCCACGCCCTGGTTGAACGGCAGCGGTTCGTCGTCGGCGAAGCCCTCCACCCCCCGGTAGCGGTCCCGGAGCTGGTCGCTGAACGGCATCCCGCCGGCCACGCTGGAGCCCATCGGCACCCGGGTCATCGACTCGACGCCGCCGGCGACCACCAGGTCGGCCTGGCCGGAGGCGACCGTCGCGGCGGCGAAGTGCAGCGCCTGCTGGCTCGAGCCGCACTGCCGGTCCAGGGTGGTGCCGGGGACCGACTCGGGCCAACCGGCGGCGAGCACGCCGTTGCGGGCGATGTTCCAGGACTGCTCGCCGACCTGGGAGACGCAGCCCCAGACCACGTCGTCGACCTGGCCGGGCTCGATGCCGGTGCGCTCGGCGAGGGCGCGCAGCACGTGCGCCGAGAGGTCGACCGGGTGCACGGTGGCCAGGCTGCCCTTGCGCCGCCCGACCGGGGTGCGTACCGCGCCGACGATGACTGCGTCACTCATGTCTACTCCCCGGTAACCTGGCTGCCGTCGATACTACGTCCTTCGCGGGCCGGTGTCGTCCGCCCCAGGTAGCGGGCCGCGGCCGACTGGCATGCTGGACCCGTGCAGCCCTCATCGTCTCCGGCCCACCAGTGGCGGGTGCCGCCGGCCCTCCCGGTGGCGAAGCTGGTCGGCGCGGTCCTGCTGGTCGCGCTCGGCCTGCTGCTCTCCGACGGCGACCGGGTCCAGTTGGCGCTGACCGTGGCGGCCGCCGCCAGCCTGCTCGGCTGGGCGCTGCGCGACCTGCTCGCCCCGGTCCGCCTCGCCGTCGACCCGACGGGCGTCACCGTGATCCACGGGTACGCCGGTCGGCGGCACCTGCCCTGGCCGGCGGTCGAGGCGATCACGGTGGACCGGCGGGCCCGGCTCGGGCTCTCCACCGAGACGCTGGAGATCGACGCCGGGGATTCGCTGCACCTCTTCGGCCGGTACGACCTGGGCGCCCCGCCCGGCGAGGTGGCCGAGACGCTGCGGGCGGTCCGGGCCGCCCACTGAGCGACAGCTCAGCCGGTCAGCGCCGCGGTGCGGACCAGCACCAGGCCGATCAGCGCCACCAGGATGACCGCCGTCCCGACGGTCTGGAAGACCGAGCGGCGCATCCGCGGCGCGTACGCCAGCACCCAGGCCATCGCCGCGCCGGTGAGCAGACCGCCGATGTGACCCGGGATGGAGATGCCCGGCACGGTGAAGGTGAAGATCAGGTTGATCACCAGGATCGGCACGATCGACGAGGTGTCCCGGCCGAGCCGGCGCATCAGCACGAAGACGGCGGCGAAGAGCCCGAAGATCGCGGTGGACGCGCCGGCCGACGCCGCGTTCGGGTTGCTGAACAGGTAGGCCGCGACGTTGCCGCCGAGCCCGGCGACCAGGTAGAGCGCGAGGAAGCGCAGCGGCCCGAGCAGTGCCTCCAGGTCGCGCCCGAGCACCCAGAGCGCCCACATGTTCAACAGCAGGTGCACCAGCCCGTAGTGCAGGAACATCGCGGTGACCAGGCGGTACCACTCGCCGGTCGCCACGCCCTCGACCGGGAACTGCGGCGGCCACTGGGCCAGCACCGAGCCCCACTGGGTCAGCGGGGTGCCCCCGCCGAGCAGCCCGCCGAGGCCGGAGCCGCCGATCATCGAGTCGCCGCCCCGGTCGCTGAGCACCGACAGCACCATGACCAGCAGGTTCATCGCGATCAGGGTGCGGGTGACGATGCCGCGGCGGCCGGCGGCACCGCCACCGAAGGCGGTACGCGCCGGCCGCACGCTGCGGCGTCCCTCGTTCACGCACTCCGGGCACTGGTGGCCGACGGAGGCCTCCCGCATGCAGTCCGGGCAGATCGGCCGGTCGCAGCGGGTGCACCGGACATACGTCTCCCGGTCGGGGTGGCGGTAGCAGACCGGAGTGGTCGGCACCGGCCCACCGGTGGCGTCGCCGGCCGTCCCGGGGCGTTCAGTCATGCGTGCAAAGGTACCTCGCCCGGTCGATCAGGCCGGGGTGCGCTCGATCTCGACCCGCTCGATCACCACGTCCTGCAGCGGCCGGTCGCTCGGGCCGGTCGGGGTGTTCGCGATCGCGTCCACGACCTTCACCGACTGCTCGTCCGAGACCTGGCCGAAGATGGTGTGCCGGTTGTTCAGGTGCGGGGTCGGCGACACCGTGATGAAGAACTGGGAGCCGTTGGTGCCCGGCCCGGCGTTCGCCATCGCCAGCAGGTACGGCCGGTCGAAGCGCAGCTCCGGGTGGAACTCGTCGCCGAACTTGTAACCCGGGCCACCACGGCCGGTGCCGGTCGGGTCGCCCATCTGGACCATGAAGCCGCTGATCACCCGGTGCGAGATGGTGCCGTCGTAGTACGGCCCGCTGCCCGGCTGACCCGTCCGCGGGTCGGTGTATTCCTTGTTGCCCTCCGCCAGGTCGACGAAGTTGCGGACCGTCTTCGGAGCGTGGTTGGGGAAGAGCTCCAGCCGGATCGGGCCAGCGTTGGTGTGCAAGGTGGCGTAGACAGCCTCGGCCACGGGTACTCCTCACTCGTTGGTCAGTTCCATGCGGATCCTCCCATGTGCCCGATCTGGCAGTGCGGAGGCATCCGAAGGTGGAGGATGACGAAGGAACAACTCCCAGGAGGTGGGGACCGTGTTTGGAATCTGGCGGCGCAAGACCCAGGGGCAGCTCGCGAAGGCTGAGCTGAACCAGGGCATCGGTCACCTGAAGCAGGCCGCCACGTACGCGGTGAAGGGTGCCGGCGCCACGGTCGGGCCGCGGGTCCAGGCAGCCCGTGGCGCCGTCGGGCCGACCGCCGTCATCGTGCGGGACCGGGCGTCCAGCGGACTCGCGTCGACGGTCGCGGCGCTCGCGCCGCTGGCCCTGGCCGTCCGCAACGCCCAGGCGCAGACGGCGGGCAAGGCCGTGGCCGGCCGCAAGGCCGCCGCCAAGCAGGCCGCGGTGGGCCGGAAGGTCAAGGCGAAGAACCTGAAGGCCGCGAAGAAGAAGCAGAAGAAGGGCGGGCCGATGATGACCGGCCTGCTGGCCGCCGGCGTGGTCGCCGGCGTGGCCGGCGCGATGGCCATGCGCCGCCGCCGCGAGCAGCAGGAGTGGGCCGAGTACGACCCGACCCGCGGTGTCGAGCCGGTCCGCGACGAGGTGGACACGCTGGTGGTGGAGACCCCCTCGGCCAACGGTGGCAAGGCGACCGGCTCCGCTGCCAGGTCCGGCGGTGCCGGCACGGCCGGTGGCCCCACCGGCACGGGCAGCTCGGCGGTGGCCGGCGGCACCAGGGCCTCGACCGCCAGCCCCGAGACCCAGCCGGTGATCGCCGGCGGCGACAAGGTCCCCTCGGTCGCCGAAGGCGCCAAGGACGTCTCCGGGCGCCCCGCGGACGACCTCGGCAAGGCGCTCGGCAAGAACAGCGCCAAGTCCAACAGTCGTCGCTGACCGGGCAGATCGCCGGGCGGCGCGGGAGGCGACTCCCGCGCCGCCGACGTGTCCGGGGTCGGTCGGGGTGCCGCCGGCGGGTCCGGGTCGGCCGCGGCACCGGCGGGTCCGAGGTACCGCCGGCGGACGCGGGTCGGGGTCAGAGCCAGCCGTTGCGGCGGAACCAGCGGTACAGCGCGAGCGAGATGGCGAGCATCAGGGCGAGCACGACCGGATAGCCGTAGGTCATCCGCAGCTCCGGCATGTTCTCGAAGTTCATCCCGTAGATGCCGGCGATCGCCGTCCAGACCGCGGCGATGGCGGCCCAGGCGGCGATCTTGCGCATGTCGTTGTTCTGGTCGACGGTGACCTGCGCCAGTCGCGCCTGGAGGATCGAGTTGAGCAGGTCGTCGTAGGAGTTGACCTGCTCGACGGTGCGGCTGAGGTGGTCCAGCACGTCCCGGAAGTAGCGCTGCACCTCCTGCGGCACCTCCCGGTTGACCTGCGCGGTGAGGGTCAGCAGCGGCCGTTGCAGCGGCATCACCGCCCGCTTGAACTCCACCAGCTCCCGCTTCATCTGGTAGATCCGCTGGATCCGGCCGCTGCCCTGCCGATCGAAGACGTCGGCCTCCAGCACGTCCAGGTCGTCCTCCAGCTGGTCGGCCACCTCCAGGTAGAGGTCCACCACCCGGTCGGTGACCGCGTACGCGACGGCCCACGGGCCGTGCTCCAGCAGTTCCCGCCTGGCCTCCAGGTCGGCCCGGACCGGGGCGAGCCGGCAGGCGTCGCCGTGCCGGACGCTGATCAGGAAGTTCGGCCCGATGAAGAGCATCACCTGACCGGTCTCGACCACCTCGGAGTTCTCGGTCAGCTCCGCGTGTTCGCAGTAGCGGGCCGTGCGCAGCACCAGGAAGCTGACGTCGCCGAAGCGCTCCAGCTTGGGGCGCTGCTGGGCCTTGACCGCATCCTCCACCGCCAGCTCGTGCAGGCCGTACGTCTCGGCGATGGCGGTCATCTCGGCCAGCTCCGGCTCGTGCAGGCCGAGCCAGACGAAGGCGTTGCGCTCCCGGCGGGCGGCCGACAGGGCGTCGGCGTAGTGCCACTGGCCGGGCTGACGCTTCCCGTCGACGTAGAGGCCGCAGTCGACCACGCCGCTGCGCTCCGGCCCGGCGGGGGCCGGGATGCGGGGGGAGCCGTCGGCGTTGAGGATGCGGGACATCGCCCGGACCGGTGCCGCCCAGGCCCGTGGGCGGAGCACCCGCCCGGCGTGCTGGCTGGCCGGCTGCTCCGGCTGGATCCGGTCCGTCATGGCGTCCCCCTCCCCACGCTGCTGCGGCTTGCAGGCTACGCCCCCACCGGCAGCCCTGCCCGTCGCCGACCGGCCGCCGTCCACCTCTCACGGTCGGGCCGGCGTGGTTGCCGGTTCGACCCGTTCCGCCCCTACCGCAAGATCGTGGGGGGTGGCGCCGGGGGGCCGTGCCGCGTTCAGGGGGGTGAGGGGCGACACGGCCCACCCGGCGCCGGTGGGGCGGGGGGTGATGCTGGGCGGCGTCGCGCGCGTACGGGCGGCGCGACCGGTGGTCGGGCCGCCCGTGGGCAGGTGAGCGACGCTCGGAGCATTGTGGGCCGCCGGCCGGCCCGAGGGGTGCCCCGAGCCGGCCGGCATCCCCAGATTGTCGGAAACCCGACAGAAATTCAGCCGCGGACGGCGGCAACGGCCTCCGCGAGCCGGCGCACGCCCTCGTCGATCCGGTCCGCCTTGACGGCGGAGAAGGCCAGCCGGAGCGCGTGCTGCCCGCCGTCGATCATGAAGTCGCTGCCCTTGACCACGGAGACGCCCCGCTCGGCGGCAGCCGGGGCGAGCCGGGCCACGTCCACGTCCGCCGGGAACTCCACCCAGAGGAAGTAGCCGCCGTCCGGCTCGACGAAGCTGGCCTCGGGAAGGTGCCGGCGCAGCGACTCGGCGAGCACCCGGGCCCGCTCGCCGAGGGCGGTCGACACGGTCTCGATCGACCGCTCGATGTCCCCGGAGACGCAGAACTGGTGCACGATCGCCTCGGAGACCATGCCGGGCGAAATGTAGAGGCTGGTCGCCTTCTTGGCGATGTCGGCGATCAGGTCCACCGGCCCGACCAGGTAGCCGACCCGGACGCCCGGGCAGACCGTCTTGGTGAAGCTGGAGGCGTGCACCACCACGTTGCGGGTGTCCAGCGAGAGCATCGACGGCAGCGCCTCGCCCCGGAACCGGATGTCGGCGTACGGGTCGTCCTCGAAGATCGTGAACTCGTACTCGGCGGCCAGGTCGAGCAGCTCGCGGCGCTTCTCCAGGGAGAGCGTCACGCCGGCCGGGTTCTGGTAGTTCGGGATGACGTGCGCCAGCCGGGGCCGCACCCCGGACTCCAGCAGCTTGCGCAGCTCGGCGGTGTCCAGGCCGTCCGGCTGGATCGAGACGCCGTGGATCTCGCCGCCCATCCGCTGGAGGTTGAGCAGGGTCCGGTCGTACGTGGGGCGCTCCACCACCACCGCGTCGCCCCGGCGGACCAGGTGGTCGAAGAGGAACGCGTCCGCCTGGAGCGAGCCGTTGGTGAGCAGCACCTGATCCGCCTCGACACCGTGCTTCTGGGCGATCCAATTCCGCAGGGGCGGGTACCCGACGGAGGTGCCGTACGCCGTGATCCCGGCGGGATCGGCGTCGAAGGCGCGGACGGCGGCTGCCTTGAGACCCTCGACATCCACGATGTCCAGCGAGGGAGCTCCACGGGCGAACGAGATCAACTGCTCGGCGGTCATGCGCACGAGCCTAGGGCCTGCCCCGGCCGGTCCGACCGGCATACACGCCAAGTTCAACATGCGGGCAGACGATCCATCGTCGGACGTGAGTCGGGCTCTCGTCGACGGGTCGTTCCGGCCGGTCGGGGGCCACCCGGACAGGTGCGGGCGACCCCCCGGCCGGGACTCAGCCCACCGTGAGCCGCTGCTGCGACCAGACCCGCATCAGGTCACGCACGGAGATCACCCCGGCCACCTCCCGACCGTCGAGCACCACCAGGTGGCGGAAGCCGCCCCGGGCCATCGCCGCGGCGGCCTCCTCCACCGTCCATTCCGGACCGGCGTAGACGACGTCCCAGCTCACGTGCGCCCTGGTCCGTTCCACGTCGCAGTCCAGCCCGGCCCCGATCGCGTTGAGCACGTCACGTTCGGTCATGATCCCGACCCCTTCGGAGTCCGGGTCGATCACCACCGCCGAGCCGACCCGGCGGGCCGACATCATCTGGGCGGCCTGACGGAGCGTGTGCTCCGGGCCGACAATGAGCACCTGGCTGGACATAGCTTCCCGAACCTGCATCACGCATCACCTCTTTGGGACGGCGGCACCCGGTACCCACATGGTGGGCCCACGCGGCAGATCAGGACAAGACCGGGCATCGGCGCGGGCGGTTCCCGCTCGCTACTGTCGAGACGTGCCCACCGAGCCTCTCCGCTGCGCCGATGACGGCCGCCTCTGCTCCCGGCGCCGGTCCCCCGAGCATGCCCGCCGGCCGCGACGGCGGCGGCGGCCGAACTGAGCCAGCGGTACGGCGGGCCGGCCGCCACCGGCTTCCTGGTCGAGTTCCGCACCCGGCTCGCCACGCCGGACGGCACGCCGCCCGGGGTGCTCCTGCTGAACCGGCTCGGCCCGCTGCGTTACCACCGGGCCGACGCGCACGCCGCCGCGTGGACCGCCGCCGGGCACCCCGCGTCGAGCGTCAGCGAGCTGCCGGAGGGGCCGGAACGCCGGGCGATCGAGCTGGAGACCGACCGCCGCGCGGCCAGCCCGTACGCGGCGCTCACCGCCGAGGAGCGGCTGGCGGTGCTGGCCGACCTGGCCGCCCTGCCCGGCTGAAGCCACGGTTGGCGGCAGCCCCACCGTCACGCGGCGCTATCCTCCACGGTGACCTGGAGTCGTACGAGGGAGGACCCGGCATGATCGGGATGGTGCTCGCGGCCGGTGCGGGGCGCCGACTGCGCCCGTACACCGACACCCTGCCCAAGGCGCTGGTGCCGGTGGACGGTGAGACCACCATCCTTGACATCGCGCTGCGCAACCTCGCCGAGGTCGGGCTCACCGAGGTCGTGATCGTGGTCGGGTACGCCGCCGAGGCGGTGGTCGCGCGCCAGGCGGCGCTGGAGCAGCGCTACGGCGTGAAGCTCACCCTCGTACACAACGACAAGGCCGAGGAGTGGAACAACGCGTACTCGCTCTGGCTGGCCCGGGAGCACTTCGCCCGGGGTGTGCTGCTGGTCAACGGCGACACCGTGCACCCGGTGAGCGTGGAGAAGACCCTGCTCGCCGAGCGCGGCCCGGGCATCCTCCTGGCTATCGACAACATCAAGCCGCTGGCCGAGGAGGAGATGAAGACCACCTTCGACGCCGCCGGCCAGCTGACCCGGATCACCAAGGTGATGGACCCGGGCGAGGCGTACGGGGAGTACATCGGCGCGACGCTGATCGAGCCGCAGGTGGCCGACGCGCTCGCCGACGCCCTGGAGGCGACCTGGCGGCGCGACCCGAACCTCTACTACGAGGACGGCTACCAGGAGTTCTCCGACCGGGGCGGCGAAGTGCGGGCGGCGCCGATCGGCGACGTCTCCTGGGTCGAGGTCGACAACCACGCCGACCTGGCCCGGGCGTGGGAGATCGCGTGCCGCTACTAGCCCGTAGCGTGCTGACCCCGCTGCACATCGACGTGCGGCGGGGCGCGGTGGCGGACCTCGGAACGATCCTCGCCGACGGGCGGATCTCCGCCGGCGGCGATGTGGCCGTGGTGGTGGGGCCCGGGCAGGGCGAGCAGATCGCCGAGCTGATCCGGCCGTCGCTCGGCGCGGCCGACGTGTTCACCGTCGCCGGCGGCACCATCGACGCGGCGAACGAACTCGGTGACCGGCTCCGGTCCCGCTCCTACGACGCGGTGGTCGGCATCGGTGGTGGCAAGACCATCGACACCGCCAAGTACGCCGCCACCCGCTTCGGCATCCCGATGGTGACGGTGGCGACCAGTCTGGCCAACGACGGCATCGCCTCGCCGACCGCCTCGCTCGACCACGAGGGCGGCAAGGGCTCCTATGGGGTGCACATCCCGATCGCGGTGATCGTGGACCTGGACTTCGTGGAGAGCGGCCCGGACCGGCAGACCCAGGCCGGCATCGGCGACGCGGTCAGCAACCTCAACTCCTGCGCCGACTGGGAACTGGGCCACGAGGTCCGCGGCGAGCCGATCGACGGGCTGGCGGTGACCCTCGCCCGAACCGGCGCCGAGGCGTTGATCAACCACCCTGGCAAGATCACCGACGACGGTTTCCTCACCACGCTTGCCGAGGCACTGATCCTCGGTGGAATCGCGAGTTCAGTAACCGGGTCGACCCGCCCCGTCAGTGGTGGCGACCACGAGATCTCGCACGCCATCGACCGGCTCTACCCCGGCACCGGCTCGCACGGCGAGCAGGTCGGGCTCGGCGCGCTGTTCTGCACCTTCCTTCGCGACGACCCGGAGCGGTTCCGGCAACTCGCCCGCTGCCTGCACCGGCACGGTCTCGCCACCACCCCGGCCGACCTGGGGCTCACCGACGACCAGTTCGTGGAGGCGGTGCAGTTCGCGCCGCGCACCCGCCCGGACCGGTACACCATCCTCGAACACCTGGCGATGTCACCTACCGAGACGCGGGAGCGGCTGGCAGACTACGCCGATGCACTCCGCGACCACCTTGGCTGAGCCGTCCCGCCCCACCGTCGCCGACTTCCACCGGGTCAACCGGGGTGGGGGCCTGTTCAGCGAGTCGGTCAGCCAGTGGCTCGGCGCGGTCTTCGCGCTGGTCGCCCAGCGCCTCGGCCTGCGCCCGACCGCGCTGAGCATCACCAACCTGGTGCTCGGGCTGGCCACCTCGGTGACCGTGGTGGCGCTCGCCGGTCGGGTCGCCGCCGGCGACGTGCCGGCCTGGGTGGTCGGGCTGGCCGCGCTGGTCGGCTGGCAGGTCGCGTACGCGCTGGACTGCGCCGACGGGCAGCTGGCCCGGGTGGCCGGGCAGGGCAGCGCGGCGGGCGCCCGGGTGGACGTGCTCTGCGACGTGGCCGCCCAGATCGCGCTGGTGGCCGCCCTGGCGGCGACCGTCGTGGCGCAGCGGCCGGCGACGCCGACCTGGCTGGTCGCGGTCTTCGCCGGCACCTGGATGGTCAACCTGGTGACCTCGGTGATGCAGTCCGGCCCGAACGCCGCCAGCATGGTCACCTCGACGTCGCTGCCGGTACGCCTGGTGAAGCTGGTCCGCGACTACGGCGCGGTGATCTTCGTGGCCGCGCTGGTGCTGATGGTCGCCCCCGCCCTCACCTTCTGGTTGGTGGTCGCCTTCACCATCGTCAACGGCGGCTTCCTGCTGGCCAGCATCGCCTTTTCCGCCCGCGCCTCCCTCCGCTGACCCACGCCGGGCGCCCGACGGTCGGCCCCGGCGCTCGGCGCTCGGCGCGGTGGGGGTCCGCGACGGACGGGACGGCGGCCGGAGCCTGGCAGGCATACCCGCTCCGCACGCTTTGGAGCTGATGACGTAGACGAATCATGGCTCGCCGGGCCGCCTGATTCGTTCACGTCATCAGGTCCAAAGCGTCTGCACGTGTCGTGCTGCCACCGTGGGCCGTGGGCCGTGGGCCGTGGGGCCGTGGGCCGTGGGGCCGTGGGCGGGGGTCAGGGTCAGCGGCGGGCGACGTCGGCGTAGATGTCGAGGAGGCGCTTGGTGACCACGTCGGGGTGGAAGGTCTGCTCGTAGCGGAGCCGGGCCGGGGCGGAGCGCGCGGCGGCGCCGGCCCTCGCGACCGGGAGGGCGGCGGCCATCGCGGCTGGCTCGGGGGGCACCACCCAACCGGCGGTGCCGGTGACCACGCCGGCCGGCAGCGGCGCCAGACCCTGCCCGGCGACGGAGGACGTGACGGCGGCCGGCCCGGTGCCGGCGGGCTCGTGCGGGGCGTCCGCCCCGACCAGGTACGGGATGCCGCCGAGCGCGGTGCCGAGCACCGGCCGACCGCTGGCCAGCGCCTCGATGATCACGGTCGGCAGGACGTCGTGCCACATCGATGCGGCGATCACCACCGCGCTCTCCTCGACCGCGGCGCGTACCCCGGCCCGGTCGAGCTGGCCCAGGTAGACCACGTCGGCGCGCTCGGCGGCCGCCGCCTCGACCAACGGCCGCAGCTCGCCGTCCCCGGCGACGCGCAGCGTGCCCAACGTGCCCACCGGGTGCCGGCGCCACGCCTCCAGCAGCAGGTCGACGCCCTTCTCCGGGGTGAGCCGGGCCATGTAGAGGAATCCGTCCCCGAGCGGAGCCGGCCGGCCCGGGTCGGGCACGGAGTTGGGCTTGACCACGATCCGCTCGTCCGGGATGCCGTAGTCGCGCAGGTGGTCGGCGATCGCCGAGGTCAACGCGATGAACCGGTCGACCGAGCGCCAGGTCCCCCGGTGCACGGCCAGGGTGGTCGCCATCAGCGCGCTCTGCGCCCGGGAGTTGCGGTAGCAGCGGTGCACGACCGCCGGCACGCCGAGCGCCCGGCCCCTGCAGTCCTGGCAGATCATCCCGTCCCGGAAATAGATCCCGGAGGAGCAGACCTGCCGGTAGTTGTGCACCGTCTGCACCACCGGCACGCCGTGTCGGTGCGCGGTCCGCACCACCCAGGGCGAGAGCAGCGGGTACGGGTTGTGCAGGTGCAGCACGTCGGGGCGGTGCTCGGTGAGCAGCCGGGCCAGGTCGTCCTGGGCGCGCGGGGCGTAGATCGGGGAGATCGGCAGCAGCGCCTTGGCCGTCTTCGACATCGACGGGATCTCGTCCGAGCTGCGGATGAACGGCAGCACCTCGACGCCGGCGGCGGTGAGCTGGGCGATCTCCGAGTCGACGATCGTGTTCTCGCCGGAGGGCTGGGCTTCCCGGTATCGGTTGTGTGCCACCACGATTCTCACGGGAAAGAAGGCTACCGTTGGACCGTGCCCGAACTACCGGAGGTGGAGGCGCTCGCGGGTCACCTGCGTGAGCGCGCGGTGGGGCGGCGGGTCGACCGGGTCGAGGTCGCCGCGATCAGCGCCCTGAAGACGTACGACCCGGCGCCCTCGGCGCTGTCGGCCCGGGCGGTGGTGGACGCCCGCCGGCACGGAAAGTTCCTCGACGTGGTCGTCGACGGCGGCCTGCACCTGGTGGTGCACCTGGCCCGGGCGGGCTGGCTGCACTACCGGGAGGCGTTCGCATCGACCGCCCCGCTGCGGCCCGGCAAGGGCCCGATCGCCCTGCGGGTACGCCTCGACGACGGCTCCGGCTTCGACCTGACCGAGGCGGGCACCCAGAAGAAGCTGGCCGCGTACCTGGTGACCGATCCGGCGCAGGTGCCCGGGGTGGCGAAGCTGGGCCCCGACGCGCTCGGGGCCGACCGGGCGACCTTCGCCGAGCGGCTGCGCAGCCGGCGGGGACAGGTCAAGGGGGTGCTGACCGACCAGGCGGTGCTCGCCGGGGTCGGCAACGCGTACTCCGACGAGATCCTGCACGCCGCGAAGCTGTCGCCGTTCGCGATCACCGAGCGGCTCACCGACGACCAGATCGCCGCGCTGCACGTGGCGACCCGGGCGGTGCTCGGCGACGCGGTCCGCCGCTCCATGGGGCAGCGGGCGGCGGAACTGAAGGGCGAGAAGCGCTCCGGGCTGAAGGTGCACGCCCGGACCGGCCTGCCCTGTCCGGTCTGTGGCGACCTGGTGCGGGAGGTGTCCTTCGCCGATTCGAGCCTCCAGTACTGCCCGACCTGCCAGACCGGCGGCAGGCCCCTCGCTGACCGTCGGTTGTCCCGCCTCGTACGGTGAGTAACAACACTCGGTGGTTACGGAGAGGAATCGTCCCGGGCGGGTGGAAGCTCCCCGTCCGCGCCTCTACCGGGGCTGCCATCCATCGGTATAGTGGCTCGGTCCCCGGCTTCGAAAACTGACGTGGAGTCGGCCGGATCCCCGCTGGCAACACCAGACGCAATGTCCCTCGGGTCAGCGTCCGGCCCTCTGGCAGCGTGGGAGACTGGAACGGTGGGCGACCCGGGCCCCTCACGGCGAGTGAGCGGCGCGTGTCATGCGGGAGGACATGGGTGAGGTGACGACAAGCCTCCAGCGCCCGGTAACCAACACAGGCCGGAGCAAACTCGTGCGGCACGTCGACAGCTTCGAGATCCAGCCGCCGACACCGCCGTCGCACAACGGCGTACCCAGGTCGGCGTGGGCGAGGGCCCGTCGCCGGGTTTCGCGCTGGCATCGCCCGTACACCGTCGCCCTGCTGCTGCTCGACTTCGCCGCCGTGGTGCTGGCGGACTGGTTCGCCCAGGAGGCCTTCGGCCAGGCGCGGGCGGGTTTCTACAAGGCCCAGGAAGACCCCACCTGGTTCTACACGGTGGCGTTCCTGCTGCTGCCGCTCGGCTGGGTGGTCATCCTCTGGGGCAACCGGGCCTATGACCGGCGCTACCTGGGGCTCGGGCCGGACGAGTTCAAGCGGGCGATCCGGGGCGGCGTCTCGGTGGCCGCGACGGTCTCCTTCATCGCCTTCGCCACGAAGACCGACCTCTCCCGCTGGACGGTCGGTTTCGCCCTGCTCGGGGCGTTGGTACTGATCCTGCTCGGGCGGCTGACCGCCCGGTTCGTGCTGCACACCGTCCGCAGCCGCGCCGGCCACGCCGGGCACCGGATGGTGCTGGTCGGCACCCTGCCGGAGGCGCTGGAGGTCTACACCGCGGTCACCCGCAACCCGAGCGCCGGCCTGGTGCCGGTCGCCATCCACATCACCGACGGGTACGCCGCCGCCCGCGGCATCGAGACCCCGGTCCCGGTGTACGCCGGCCGGGACGTCCTCGCCCTGGTCCGCGAGGTCGGCGGCGACACCATCGCGGTCTGCGGGTCGGCCAGCGCCGAGCCGGGCGAGCTGCGCCGGCTGGCCTGGCAGCTGGAGGGCTCCGGCGTCGACCTGGTGGTCGCCCCGCAGCTGACCGACATCGCCGGTCCCCGGGTGCACATCCGCCCGATCGAGGGCCTGCCGCTGCTGCACGTCGAGGAGCCGACCCTGTCGGGCCCGGCGCTGCTGATCAAGAACCTGATGGACCGGGTCGCCGCCGGGCTGGGCCTGCTGGTGCTCGCGCCGGTCTTCGCGGCCATCGCCCTCGCGATCCGGATCTCCGACCCCGGGCCGGTCTTCTTCCGGCAACCCCGGGTGGGCCACGAGGGCCGTACCTTCCGGGTCTGGAAGTTCCGGACCATGTACGTCGACGCCGAGGAGCGGCTGGCCGGCCTGGTCGACCAGAACGAGACCGACGGCATGCTGTTCAAGATGAAGCAGGACCCGCGGGTCTTCCCGGTGGGCAACTTCCTGCGCGCCTCCTCGCTGGACGAACTGCCCCAGCTGATCAACGTGCTGTGGGGGGAGATGTCGCTGGTCGGGCCGCGTCCGCTGCCCGCCGACGACGGCGACTTCCTGGGCGACGTGCGGCGCCGGCTGCTGGTCCGGCCGGGCATGACCGGGCTGTGGCAGGTCTCCGGCCGCTCCGACCTCTCCTGGGACGAGGCGGTCCGGCTGGACCTCTACTACGTCGACAACTGGTCGCTGGCGTACGACCTGAGCATCCTGTGGCGAACGGTGGGCGTGGTGCTGGCCCGCAAGGGCGCGTACTGACTCTTTCCCCCCGGCCTTTCTGTCGGTGGGCGGGCCTACCGTGGGCGGACACAGCAGCCCACCGTGGGTGAGGGAGACATGACCACACTCGAAAACCGGCCGAACCGCGCACTCCTCGTCGTCGACGTCCAGAACGGCGTCGTCGCGGGGGCTCACCAACGAGACGCGGTCGTCGCGAACGTCGGCAGCCTCGTCGAGAAGGCGCGGCGGGACGGGGTCCCCGTCGTCTGGGTCCAGCACTCCGACAAGCAGCTCGCCCGGGGGAGCGACAACTGGCGGATCGTCCCCGAGCTGACTCCGGGCGACGCCGAGCCACTGGTCGAGAAGACCTACGGCGACTCTTTCGAGGAGACCACCCTGGAGGCCGTGCTGTCGGGCCTCGGGGTCGGGCGACTCGTCGTCGTCGGCGCACAGACCGACGCGTGCATCCGCTCGACCCTGCACGGCGCGCTCGTCCGGGGGTACGACGCGACCCTCGTCAGCGACGCCCACACCACCGAGGACCAGTCGGAATGGGGGGCGCCGCCGCCGGACCAGGTCATCGCGCACACGAACCTGTACTGGACGTACCAGACGGCGCCGGGGCGGACGGCCGGGACGGTGGCGACCAAGGAGGTCGATTTCGACAGCGCGTCCTGAAGCCCGCCCGGCGCGGGCCCGGCTGAGCCTCCCGCCAGCACCACCCTGTCGGCCGGGCACGACCAGGGGCTTGGCGTGGCGGCCCGCAGGGGCCAGGATCGCTGCGTGAGTGGCAACCTCTCCGCCGTCGTCGGCGTCGTCTCGCTGATCACGGCGCTGGCCGCCGCGCTCTGGGCGGTGCTGCGGCTGCGCGGCCGGCGGGGCATCGCCACCGCCACCCAGCGGGCCACCTACGAGGTGCTGCACACCGCCGGCCTCGCCGCCGAGCCGCTGCGCGCCGGCCTGAACCCGGCGGGTGCGGCGAAGGCCGTACGCCATCTGCGGACCCTGGTGGGGGCGGCCGGGCTGGCGCTCACTGACCGGGACGCGCTGCTCGCCCTGGACGGGCGCGGCGCGCACCACGGCGACCAGCTGCTCGCGGCGGCCCGGCGGACGGTGGAGGCGGGCCGGTCGACCGTGCTCGGCGAGTCGGAGCTGCACTGCGACCGGGTGGACTGCCCGGTACGCGGGGCGGTGCTCGCGCCGCTGAACGCGGAGGGTCGGGTGGTCGGGGCGCTGGTGGCGGTCGCCGACGCCCCACCCGCGCCCGGGCTGGTGCAGGCCACCCTGGAGACCGCGCACTGGGCCGGCAACCAGCTCGCTCTGGCCGAGCTGGACTCGTCCCGGGAGCGGCTGGCCCGGGCGGAGATCCGGGCCCTGCGCGCCCAGATCAGCCCGCACTTCATCTACAACGCGCTGACCGCGATCGGCTCGTTCGTCCGCACCGACCCGGAACGGGCCCGGGAGCTGATCCTGGAGTTCGCCGAGTTCACCCGGTACTCGTTCCGGGCGCACGGCGAGTTCACCACGCTGGCCGAGGAGCTGCGCTCCATCGACCGCTACCTGACCATCGAGCGGGCCCGGTTCGGCGACCGGTTGCAGGTGCGGTTGCAGATCGCCCCGGAGGTGCTGCCGGTGACGCTGCCGTTCCTCTGCCTGCAACCGCTGGTGGAGAACGCCGTACGGCACGGGTTGTCCCGCAAGCCCGGCACCGGCATGGTGAGCATCGAGGCCCGGGACGCGGGCGCGGAGTGTCACATCACCGTGGAGGACGACGGAGTGGGGATGGATCCGGCCACGCTGACCGCGGGGATCGCGGAGCTGGCCCGGGCCGGCAGCGACCCGACCGACGACGCAGGCCAGCACGTCGGCCTCTCCAACGTCGACGAGCGGCTCCGGTCGGTCTTCGGGGACCGGTTCGGCCTGGTCGTCGAGACCGGCCCCGGCTCGGGTACGAAGGTGAGCCTGCGGGTGCCGAAGTTCCACCCGGGCGTACGGGCGGGATCGTGAGCGAGCGCAGCGAGCGAACGGACCGGATCAGCGGAGTGAACGCATCCGGATTTCTCCGGGTGCTGGCGGTCGACGACGAGCCGCCGGCGCTGGACGAGTTGGCGTACCACCTGCGGGCCGATCCCCGGGTGGCCCGGCTGCACACGGCGGGCGACGCCACCGAGGCGCTGCGGGTGCTCCGCGACGCCGACGTGGACGTGGTCTTCCTGGACATCCGGATGCCCGGCCTGGACGGGATGGAGCTGGCCCGGGTGCTGCGCCGGTTCGCCCGGCCCCCGGCGATCGTCTTCGTCACCGCGTACGACGACGGCGCGGTGGACGCCTTCGACCTGGGCGCCACCGACTACGTCCGCAAGCCGGTACGCGCCGACCGGCTGGCCGAGTCGCTGCGTCGGGTGATCGGTTCCCGGGTGGTGCCGTCGCACCCGGCGGCCCTGGCGCGGGCGGAGGAGGACCCGACCATCCCGATCGAGCTGGCCGGGACGACCCGGATGCTGCCCCGTTCGGCGGTGCGCTGGGTGGAGGCGCAGGGCGACTACGCCCGGCTGCACACCGCCGACGGCTCGCATCTGGTCCGGGTGTCGCTGGCGACGCTCGCCGAACGCTGGGCGGACGCCGGGTTCGTCCGGATCCACCGCTCCTTCCTGGTGCAGTTGCGGCTCATCGCCGAGCTGCGGCTGGTCAACTCTGGCTACGTGGTGGTGATCGACGCGACCGAACTGCCGGTGAGCCGGCGGCACACCCGCGAGCTGAAGGACAAGCTGGTCCGGGCGGCGAAGCAGGACTGGAATCGCTGAGCGGGGAATAACTCGGCATTGTCGTACACTGTACGGTAGGCCCTACGACCCCCGGGAGGCCATCGTGACCGTGTTCGACCCCGCCGCCGACTTCGACCGCCAGCTCGACGGGCTGATCCGCCTGGGCTACCCGGCCCTCGCCGGGCGCTCCGAAGCCGCCTTCCGCGACCTGCTCGCCCCGCTGCGCGCCGCCGCCGTGACCGGGACGGCCGGACTGCCCGCCCCGACCGAGGCCCGGGTGCCGTTCCTGCTGGTGGCCACCCGCGAACTGGTCCCGGTGCCCGACCGGCTGGCGCTCACCACGCTGACCGGCAAGCGCAAGCCCGGCTTCCTCGACCGGAACTTCCCCCTCGACGACCTGCCGAAATTCGACCCGATCAAGGAGCTGGAGGCCCCGGCCGGGCCGGCCTACCTGCTCTTTGACGTCGACCGGGGCGAGGAGTTCCGCAACCTGGCGCCCGCCGCCGCGCTGGAGGGGATGGCCGCCCAGGAGCGGCTGCCGCTCACCATCGACGAGGGGATCGCCTTCATCACCCACTTCCCGGCCGCGCTGGCCAGCAACCGGTGCTTCTCGCTGGTCGGGTCGCGCTGCGGGGACAAGCGGGTGCCAGCGCTCTGGATCAGCCAGGGCGCGCCGAAGCTCGGCTGGTGCTGGAACGGCAACCCGCACACCTGGCTCGGCTCCGCCTCCGCCCGCCCGGAGCGGGTGGGCCTGGAGTGACGGCACGGGGTGGGGCCGGGTCACTTCTCCACCCACTCCACCCACGGCGGCCCGGAAAGGTTCTCGGGTACGCCGAAAGGCGCCCCGGACGGACCGGGACGCCCTTCGGGAGGTGGCAGGGTCAGCGGGTCGGCCGGATCCCGGAGCCGAGTACGGCGAAGCGGGTGCCCCCCGTACCGCTCGCCGTACCCGGGTAGCGGTAGAAGGTGCCGACGACGTCGGTCACCAGGTGCGTGCTGCCGGAGAGGTTGTGCGCGTTGAACTGGTGGCCCGGAACGATCCCGGTGAGCACGGCGTTGGAGACCGTCTGCCCCGCAGCCGGGTTGAGGTTGCTCGACGTCGGCTTGAGCAGGGCCGCCGGCCACACCGTGATCACGGTGTTGTTCGTCGGGGCGACCGCGGTCACGTTCGTCACCAGCGCCGCGGTGTCCGAGGGGATCTCCTCCCGGTACGTGCTGACCGATCGGGTCGTGTTCGGGCCGAGGGCGCCGGTGATGCCGAGCCCGACGCGGCTGTCCACGATCCGGGTCGGCCTCAGTGGCCGGAACCGCAGGCCGTCAGGGACCTGCCCGTCGTCCATGACACCGACCAGGTCCACCACGATGTTCGACGTCTGTGCGGTGTGGACGCCGAACGACGGGACGGCGTGCCCGGTGCCGCAGTCGGTGCAGGAGCTGGTCTTGACGATGGTCAGGTTCGGCACCACCTTTCCGGCGCCGTAGTTCACGGTCGACGAGGTCGGCAGGGCCCCCTCGCCGGACCAGACGGTGAGGAAGCCGTCCCTGACCGGGTTGACCGCCGTGACGTTCAGGACCAACCCCCGGACGTGGCCGCTCAACTCCGGGCCGAAGTCGGTCCAGAGCTGCACGGCGCGTCCCGCCTGGACGGCGCCTCCCGTCAGCCGGGAGTCGAACAGCCGGGTCGGGTCGAGCGCGCCGTACTGGCCGCCGACGCCGACCTTGGCGAGGTCCAGGTGGTCACCGGCGTAGAAACCGACCACGTCGACCACCACGTCGGTGGCGCCGTTGCGGTTGTAGATCGAGACCTTGCCGGCGGCGCCGACCTTCACCGTGACGTTGTTGGAGCCGAGCCACCCCGCCGGGAAGTTGATCGAGGAGGCGTCGGGGCGGATCTCGCCCGCCGGGTAGACGTTGAGGAAGCTGGCGGTCGTCGGATTGGTCACCGTCACGTTCAGCACCACCGAGCCGACCCCGACCGACGGTACGCCGCCGCGGCCCTCCACCACGAGGTCGACCGTCTGCCCGGCGCCGATCTTCGCCTTGGGGGCGCCCAGCCCCGACCGGGTGTCCATCAGGCGCTGGGGCGGCAGGGGGTAGTACATGCCGGTGACGCCATAGGCGGCGCGGTAGGTCAGCGGCACCACTCGCCGCCCGTGGCTGCTGTTGTCGGGCAGGGCGAGGTTGGCGGTGTGGGTGCCGGTCAGGGTCGCCCGGCTGGCGACGGTCACCGTGCAACCGGCCCCCGGGGCGACCGTACGGCCGGAGCAGGTGTCGCCGGTGACGGCGAACTGGCCCGGCGCGGACCCGGTCAGGCGCGCCGCGCCGAACACCTCGGGCACGCTGCCCCGGGACGCGAAGCTCACCGTACGGGTGGCGCCCGCGCCGCCGACCTCCAGACTGCCGAGGTCGACCTGACCCGGGCTGGGCACGGCCGCGACGTAGTCCACCTTCGAGTTCCAGCGGAGTTCCCCGCTTAGCGTGCCCGGGTCACCGTCGCAGCGGTACTCGTACGACGCCGCGAAGGAGTTGATCAACTGGGTGTCGGGATCCCGGGCGACGTCGGCCACGGCGACGGAAGCGGCGACGATGTTGCAGCCCTGGCCCGGCGTGGTGATGTCGATCCTGGCGTTTCCGGAACCCGCGAAACGCGCGGCCGGGTAGGTCTGGCCGGCGACCCACACCGACCCGGTCGGCGGGGCCAGGACGACGTCGACGTACTGCTCGCCCCGGGCGGCCCTGAGCCGGAGCGCGTCGCCCTGCGACGGGTAGCCGCTGACCACGGCGTTGTCCGGGGTCCAGACGTCGGAGGCCGGGACGGGGGTGTAACCGTGGTCGCCACGGTCGGCGGTGATGGCGGTGAAGGGGGCGGTCGGGGCGGCGGAGGCCACCTCCGGCAGCCCGGCGACCACACCCGCGAGCGCGACGGAGACGCCGAGCAGTGTCCGGAACACGTGCATGAACACCTCGGTGGAGAAAGGGGGAGAGGAGGATCGACCCAGACTAGAAGCCGTTCCCGAGCGGCGGCAAGAAGCCGTTCCGGCAGGTCATCCCCATCTCACCAGCTTCGAAGGCGGAGGAACCGTTCCCGGTACGCCGAAGGGCGCCCCGGACGGACCGGGACGCCCTCCGACGGTGGCGGGGTCAGCGGGTCCGGTGCCCCGCCGCCAGGACCGTGAAGGGCGAGGTGGCGGAGGATCCCGGCTGGCTCGCCGTGGCCGGGTAGAGCCAGTACGAGCCGACCACGTCGGTCACCAGGTGGGTGCTGCCGGACAGGTTGTGGACGTTGAACCGGTCCTTCGGCCCGATGCCGGTCAGGACGGCGTTCGACACGATCTCCCCCACGCCCGGGTTCAGGTTGCTCGCGCCGGGCTTGCCGGCGCCGGTGTCCGCCGGCCAGACGGTGACCACCGTGTTCCTCGTCGGCGACACCGCCGTCACGTTCGTCGCCAGAGCTCGGGTGGCGCTGGTGACCAGGGCCGGCGGCGTGGTGACCGCGCGGGTCACGTTGGCGCCGAGAGCGCCGGGCAGGCCCAGCCCGGTGCGGCTGTCGACGATCCGGGTGGGGCTGACCGGGGTGAACCGCAACCCGTCGGTGACGGTGCCGTCGTCGAACACGCCGACCAGGTCGACCACCACGTTCGCGGCCTGCGAGGTGTAGACAGCGAACGACGGCACCGCGTACGCCCGTCCGCAGTCGACGCAGGCCCGGGTCTTCACGACCACCAGGTTCGGCACCACCTTGCCGGCCCCGTAGTTCACCGTCGACGCGGCGGGCACCGCGCCCTCACCGGACCAGACGGTGAGGAAACCCGCCTTCGCCGGCGCCACCGCGGTGACGTTGAGGACGAGGGAGCGCACCTTCGGGCTGAGCGCAGCGCCGAAGTCGACCCACCCCTGCTGCGAGCCCCGGGCCGGGATCGCCCCGCCGTCGGTACGGGTGTCGAAAAGCCTGCGGGGCGTCAGCGGGTGGTATTGGGCGCCCAGCGGCGGCGTCGGCTGGAACCAGTTGCTGCCGGCGTAGAAGCCGGAGACGTCGACGACGGCGTGCGTGTAGCCGGCGCGGTTGTACACCTTGACCTTGCCGTCCGCGCTGAGCTTGACGGTCACGTTGTTCGAGCCGAGCCAGCCGGCCGGAAAGTTGATCGAGGAGGCGTTGGGGCGTGCCTCGTCCGCCGGGTACACGGTCAGGAAGCTGCTCGCGGTCGGACCGGTCACCGTCACGTTCAACACCACCGCGCTGAGGCCGCCCGTCGGCAGCCCGCCCCGGCCGGCGACCTGGAGTTCGACCGCCTCACCGGGGGCGATGGGACGGCCGATCACCCCGGTGCCGTTCCGGGTGTCCATCAGCCGGAACGGCGTCGTGAGCGGGTAGTAGGTGCCGATCACCCCCTCCCAGCCCTCGACCGTGAGCGACTCGGTCCGCTGCCCGTACCCGGTGTTGTCCGGCATGACCAGGGTGGCCGTCTGCACCCGCCCCCTGGTGGGGGCGCCGGAGATCGTCACGGCGCAGACCTCGCCGGTCGGGAGGACCCGGCCCGAGCAGGTGTCGCCGCTGATCGTGAACGCCGCCGGGTCGGCGCCCTCGATGCGCGCCGTGCCGAACGCGGCGTCGCCGCTCCCCTTCGAGGCGAAGGTCTCGGTACGGGTCACCGGCGCGCGCCCCACCTCGACCCGGCCGAAGTCGAGCGGACCGCTCGGCAGCACCGCGGAGTACCCCTCGTCGGAGTTCCAGCGGATCTCCCCGTCGACCACCTCGGTGCGGTTCGCGCAGTGGAGGTCGTAGGCCGCCGCGAAGGCGGTGAGCTCTCCCATCGCGTCCCGGCGAACCTGCCGCACCGTGACGCTGCCGACCCCGTCCGAGACGCACTGCAGCGCGTCCACGTACAGCCGCGCCTGGCCGGGGCCCGGCCAGGTGGACGCCGGGTAGGTGCGCCCCTCCTGGAGGGTCTCACCGTACGGCGGCCAGACGTCGACCCTGGTCGACTTCGGGCCGGACGGCTCCGACCAGCGCGCCTCCAGCGCGAACTGGTCACCGGGGTTGAGCATCGGAACCATCGTGGCGTTGCCGCCGTTCCAAGAACCGGTGTCGTCACCGCCGACCTGGGTGTCGTCGATGACCAGCGCGGTGTACGGCGCGGTGGGCGCGGCCTGGGCGACCGTCGGCGCCACCGCCGTCGCGCAGGCCCCGGCGGCGAGCACGCCGAGGAGAGTGCGGATGCTGCGCATGAAGACCCCGGGTGGGAAGAGAACGGGAACGAAACTGGCCCAGCGTAGGGGCGGCAATCGACAGGCGGCAAGGTGGTGCGCCACATCGAGTCGATCACCGACTGTTCGGCGGATACGCGCAAGGGCGCCCCGGCCACCGCCGGGACGCCCTTGCCGTGGACGAGCATCAGTCCGGTGCGCCGGTACCGCGCACGGTCAGCGGCTGCCCGCCGGCCAGCGCGGTCGTGCTCGCGGTGCCCGAGTAGAGGTAGAACCGTCCGACCACGTCGGCGACGAGGTCGAGGCTGCCGGTGAGGTTGTGGACGTTGAACGCGTCCTGCGGGCCGATCCCGCCCATCACCGCGTTCGACACGATCTGCCCGGCGGCCGGGTTCAGGTTGCTCGCGCCCGGCTTGGCCATGTCGGCGTCCGCCGGCCAGACGGTGATCACGGTGTCCTTCGTCGGCGCCACCGCGGTCACGTTCATCGCCAGCGCCTCGGTGGTCGCGGCGACCACCGTGGACGGCGCGGTGATCTTCCGGGTCTCGCCGGCGCCGAGCGCGCCGCTGGTGCCCAGACCGCTGCGGCTGTCCGCGATCCGGGTCGGGCTCAGCGGGGTGAACCGCAGCCCGTCCGGCAGGGAGCCGTCGTCGATGACCCCGACGAGGTCCACCACCATGTTGGTCGCCTCGGACGTGTAGATGGAGAAGGTCGGCACCGCGTACGGGAGGTTGTTGCAGTTGGTGCACTTGCCGGTCCGCACGAAGGCCAGGTTGGGCACCACCTTGCCGGCCCCGTAGTTGACCGTAGAGGTCGTCAGCGCCGGGCCGTCACCGGACGAGGCGCTGAGGAAGCCCGACTTCACCGGCTTGACCGCGGTGATGTTGAGGACGAGCGCCTTGACGTGCGGGCTGGACGGGCCGAAGTCGACGTAACTGTCGATGCTCGATTTCGCCACCAGGCCCGTGGGACGGGTGTCGATGAGTCGCGTCGGCTCCACGGACTGGTACTGGCCACCCCAGCCGAGGCTGCTCTTCACCGTGTCGCTGGCAGCGTAGAAGCCGACCACGTCGACGACCACGTGGGTGGTGCCGCTGCGGTTGTAGATCGACACCTTGCCCTCGGCGCCGACCTTCACGGTGACGTTGTTGGAGCCGAGCCACCCCGCCGGGAAGTTGATCGACGAGGCCGTCGGCGTGGCTTCCGGGTACGGGTAGAGCGTCAGAAAGCTGTTGGCCGTCGGGCCGGTCACCGTCACGTTCAGCACGACGGAGCCGACGCCACTGGCCGGCACGCCGCCGCGTCCCGCCACCTGGAGGTTGACCGATCCGGTGCCGAGCGGCCCCGGCTCGACCACCCCCAGGCCGGTGCGGGTGTCCATCAGCCGCTGCGGCGCCAGCGGGTAGTACATGCCGATCACCGTGTCGTACGCGGTGAACTTCAGCGGCACCACCCGCTTGCCGTAGGCGCTGTTGTCCACCAGTTCGAGGTTGGCGGTGTAGTCGCCCCAGCGCAGCGCCTTCGGCGCCAGCGTGACCCGGCAGAAGTTGCCCGGCGTGAACGTCCTGCCGGAGCAGCCGTTGCTGACGATGGAGAACGACGACGGGTTGGCCCCGGAGATGCGGGCCACGTCGAAGGTGCTGGGCAGGGTCCCCTTGACGGTGAAGGTGACCGTGGCGGTGGGCACGGTGCCGTCGATCGCCACGCGGCCGAAATCGACGACCGGCGTGGGGAAGGAGGTCACCCCGACGTAGGCGAGGTTGGAGTTCCACCGCAGCTCACCCGTGACCGCGCCGGCGTTCGGCGAGCAGTGGAACTCGTACGCGGCCGCGAAGGCGGTCGCCGCCCCGGTGCCCGCGTCGTAGGCGATCTCGCGGACGGTGAGGCTGCCGTACGAGTAGGCGCCGTTGCAGGCGGTCGAATCCGAGGACATGTCCAGGCCGGCGTGGGTGGAGTTGCCGGACCCGGAGGTCTGGTAGGTCTGGCCGGCGGTGAACGACTGGCCGACCGGGGGCGTGATCCACATGGCGATGGTGGAGCCGCCCGGCAGGCCGCTCACCCCCATGCTCACGCCGCCGGTGCCGTACGCGCGCCCGGTCACGGTGGAGTTGGTGCCGTCGTGGACGCCGGACTGCTTGACGGGCTTGCCGTAGGCGTCACCCACGTCGACGGTGAGGACCGTGTACGGCGCGGTGGGCGCGGCGAGCGCCACCCCCGGCAGCACGGTCAGCGCACAGGCCCCGGCGACGAACGCGCCGAGGAGGGTGCGGATTTTCCGCATGGATACCCCGTGGAAGAAGGAAGTGAGGGATTGGCGAAGACAGCCTAAAAGCGTCGATGGCTCGCGGCAACCCCGTCACCAGCGCATTCGATCTCCGTACATCGAGAAAGGGCGTCCCGGACGGACCGGGACGCCCTTTCTCGGGCCGGAGCCACCCGGCTACACCGCCGGGCCCGAACGGACCACGGTGAAGGTCCCGCCGCTGCCCGCCGTGTACGGGTAGAGGTCGAACCGGCCCACCACGTCGGCGACCAGGTGGGTGGTGCCGGCGAGGTTGTGCGCGTGGAACGCGTCGGCCGGGCCGATCCCGCTGATCACCGCGTTGGACACGGTCTGACCCGCCGCCGGATTGAGGTTGCTGGCGGTCGGCTTGGTCAGACCGGCGTCGGCCGGCCACACCGTGATCACCGTGGCGTTCGTCGGTGCCACCGCGGTGACGTTCATGGCCAGCGCCTGCGTGGCGCCGGTGACCAGGGCCGGCGGCGTGGTCACCTTGCGGGTCACGTTCGGACCGAGGGCGCCGGTGGTGCCCAGGTTGCTGCGGCTGTCCACGATCCGGGTCGGGCTCGTGGGCGTGAAGCGCAGGCCGTTGGGGGTGAGCGTACCGTCCATCACGCCCACCAGGTCGACCACCACGTGCGCCTTCTGGGAGCTGTACAGGGAGAACGTGTTCACGGCGTAGGTGGCGCCACAGTCGCACTGGTAGTTCGACTGCACCACCGCCAGGTTCGGCACCACCTTGCCCGCGCCGTAGTTGACCGTCGACGCCGACGGCACGTCACCCAGCCCGGACCACGCGGTGAGGAAGCCGCCTTTCTCCGGGGCCACCGCCGTGATGTTCAGGACCAGGGCGCTGGCCCGCCCGCTCAATTTGGACCCGAAGTCCACGAAGAACCGGCGCTTGCCACCCGCGGGGATGGCCGCTCCGGTGGTGCGGGTGTCGACGAGCCGGGTGGGCTTGACCGGGTGGAACTGCGCACCGAGCCCGTTGTCGCGCCGGACGGCGTCGCTGCCGGCGTAATAGCCGACCACGTCCACGACCACGTGGGTGGAGCCGTTGCGGTTGTAGAGCTTGACCCTGCCGTTCGCGCCCAACTTGACGGTGACGTTGTTCGAGCCCAGCCAGCCCTTGGCGAAGTTGAGCGAGGACGCGGTGGGGCGGGCCTCTCCCGAGGGGTAGACGGTCACGAAGCCGTCGGCGGTCGGCCCGGTCACGGTCACGTTGAGGACGACCGCGCCGACACCCTCCGCCGGTACGTCCGCCCGGCCGGCGACCTGAAGGTCCACCTCACCGCCCGGACCGATCGGGGCCTGCGGCAGGTTCGGGAAGCCCTGACGGGTGTCCATGATCCGGCCCGGCTTCACCGGGTAGTAGGTGCCGACGGCGCTGTGGTAGCCCTGAACGGTCACCGGCACCCTGCGCTTGCCGTAGCTGCTGCCGTCGGCCAGGAAGAGGATCGCCTCCTGGGTGCCGGCCCGGGTCGGCACCGCCCTGACCCGGACGTCACAGATGCCGCCGACGGCGATGGTGCGGCCCGAGCAGGTGTTCTCGACGATCTCGAAGGCGGCGGCGTCGGTTCCACCGAGGGAAGCGGCACCGAAGGTGACCGGCACGGTGCCCTGCGGGGTGAAGGAGGCCGTCATCCTCGGCGTGCCCCCGACCACCACCTCGGAGAAGTCGAGGCGGGACGTGTGGTCCAGCGCCGAGTAGCCGAGGTCGGAGTTCCAGCGGATCTCGCCGTCGATGACGCCCCGGTCGTCGTCGCAGTGGAACGCGTACGCGGCGGCGAACGCGGTCATCCGCTGGGTCGCGGCGTCCCGCTCCACCCGCTTGACGGTGACCTCTCCGGAACCGGCGCAGGTCTGCCCGCTGCCGTCCAGGCTCAGCGTGGCGCCGGCCCCGCCGGCACTGGTCGCGGCGTACGTGCGCCCCACCTGCCAGCTCTCGCCGGCCGGCGGTGCGGTGCGGACCGCGTTCCACAGGTGTTGGTCCTCGTAACGCCAGTGGGCCCCGAGAGTGAGCGCGTCCCCGTCGCCGAACTGCGTCTCCATCTCGGAGTTGTCGCCGGCCCAGACCCCGGTAAAGAGGTCGGTGCTGAGCCGCTGGTGGTCGTTCAGGTCAATGACGAGAACGGTGTACGGCGCGGCCGGGGCGGCGAGCGCCACTCCCGGCAGGCCGGCCAACGCACATGCCGCGGCGACGGTCACGCCGAGCAGAGCGCGGATTTTGCGCATGAAGACCCCGTGGATGGAGGAAGAGGATTGGCCGACCCAGAGTAGGAGCGTCGATGGATGGCGGCAACCCGGTAACGCCGCCGGCTCTTGATCGCGTACGAGGAAGGGGCGCCCCGGTCGGACCGGGACGCCCCCGAAGGAGGAAAAGCGGGTGAGGGCGTCCCGGCCCGTCGGCCGGGACGCCCTCAGGTCGGCGTCAGCCGCGCCGCGTGACCCGGTCGCCCGAGTCGACCACCTTCAGCCGCTCGGCATTCGCCGCCGTCGCCTGGGCGACCGTCGCGGAACTCGCCGTACCGGAGTAGAGGTAGAGCGTGCCGACCACGTCGGCGACCAGGTGGGTGTTGCCGGAGAGGTTGTGGACGTTGAACGCGTCCTGCGGGCCGATGACCCCCATCACCGCGTTCGACACGATCTGCCCGGCGGCCGGGTTGAGGTTGCTCGCCGACGGCTTCGACATGCCGTAGTCGGCCGGCCAGACGGTGATCACCGTGTTTTTGGTCGGCGACACGGCGGTCACGTTCATCGCCAGCACCTCGGTCGCATCGGTGACCATGCTCGACGGCGCGGTGACCTTGCGAATCGAGCCGGGCCCGAACGCCCCCGGGATGCCCTGGTTGATCCGGCTGTCGGCGATCCGGGTCGGGGTCAGCGGCGTGAAGCGGAGCCCGTCGGCGACCTCGCCGTCGTCCATCACGCCGACGATGTCGATCACGATGTTCGACGTCGCGTGGGTGTAGACCGCGAACGCCGGCATGTAGTAGCCGTTGCTGTTCCACACCTGGCGGGTCTTGACAATCGCAAGGTTCGGCACGATCTTGCCGGCGGCGTAGTTGACCGTCGAGGACGAAGGCACCTCACCCTCGCCCGACCAGGCGGTGAGGAAGCCCGCCTTCTTCGGCGACACGGCGGTGATGTTCAGGACCAGCGCGCGGACGTGCGGGCTGAAGTCGGGGCCGAAGTTGACCGGCCCGTCGGTGTAGTAGCCCGCCGGGAGCGCGCCACCGTCGGTCCGGCTGTCCCAGAGGCGGGACGGCTTGAACCACTGGTACTGGCTGCCCTTGATGCCGCGGCTGGCCAGCGTGTTGTCGCTGGCGTAAAAGCCGACCACGTCTACCACCACGTCGACGTACCCGGCGCGGTTGTAGACCGACACCTTGCCGCCGGAGCCCACCTTCACGGTGACGTTGTTGGAGCCCAGCCACCACTTCGGGAAGTTGATCGACGACGCGGTCGGCCGGGCCACACCCGCCGGGTACAGGGTCAGGAAACTGCTCGACGTCGGGCCGGTGACGGTCACGTTGAGCACCACCGAGCCGACACCGCTGCTCGGCACGCCACCACGACCGGTCACCTGGAGGTCGACCTTGCGGTCCGGCGCGATCTTGGCCTTCGGTGCGCCCAGGCCGATGCGGGTGTCCATCAGCCGCTTCGGCGGAAGCGGCCAGTACGTGCCCCGCACCCCGTCGACACCGTTGGCGACCAGCCCGACGACCGTCCGGCCGTAGGTGCTGCCGTCGGCCAGTTCGAGCCCGGCGAACCGGCCACCGGGGCGGGTCGGCTTCGCCACCACCGTCACGGTGCAGGTGGCGCCGGGCGCCAGGGTCTGCCCGGTGCAGGTGTTGGCGCTCACCGAGAACTCGGCGGCGTCCCGGCCCGCGAAGCTGGCCCCGCCGAAGGTGACGGGCACGCTGCCCTGGGAGCGGACCGTCACTGTGCGGGAGACGCTGCCCGCGGAGACCTCGACGCTGCCGAAGTTCAGCGGCACCGGGGTGGTGACCGCCGCGGTGTAGTCGACATCGGAGTTCCAGCGGACCTCGCCGTGGATACCGTTCGGGTTGGTCTCGCAGTGGAAGTCGTACGCGGCGGCGAAGCCGGAGATGACGTGCGTCTGCGGGTCCTCCACGACCTGCTTGACGGTGAGCGAACCGAAGGCCTGGTTGCAGCCCGTCCCGCCACCGGACAGGTCCAGCCCGGCGTGGGTGGAGTCCCAACTGCGCCGGGTCTCGTAGGTCTGACCCTCGACGAAACGCTGCCCGGCGGGCGGCACCGCGTCGATGACGAAGTAGTCACCGGTGGCGTTGGCCCGGGCGGTCAGCCGGACACCGGCGTCGCCGAAGGCGTACGCGTACATGGTGGCGTTGCTGGCGTCGTACACGCCCGGATTGGTGACGGTCGACCCCCAGGCCTGACCGACGTCGATGGTGAGAGCCGTGTACGGCGCGGTGGGCGCCGCGAGCGCCACTCCCGGCAGTACGGCCAACGCACATGCCCCGGCGATACCAATGCCGAGGAGGGCGCGGAATTTGCGCATGAACACCCCGTGAAGAAGGAGGAAGGGATTGTCGGCCCAGACTAGGGGCCGCGATCAATGGACAGCAACCATGTTATGCGAATCCCAAGAAAGGGCATTGCACGCGTATCCGGATCAAGGCCCATCATCGCCTGACGAACAAGGGAAGGGCGCCCCGGCCGTCGGCCGGGGCGCCCTCGATGGTGCGTTGCGTTGCTCAGCGGTGGGAGGAGCCCACGATCTGAGGCTGGCTCTTGCCGGCGTCACCGGCGAGCGTCGCAGCCGGTGCCAGGTAGTAGAACGTGCCGACCATGTCGGCCACCAGGTGCGTGCTGCCGGTGAGGTTGTGCACGTTGAACGCGTTGTTCGGCTCGATGATCCCGAGCACCGCGTTGGACACGATCTGGTTGGCGTACGGGTTCAGGTTGCTGGTGCTCGGCTTCGGGATCTCCGGGATGTCGGCCGGCCACACGGTGATGACCGTGTTGTTGGTCGGCCTCACCGCGGTCACATTCATGACCGCCACGCCGGTCTCGGGGGTGACCAGCGCGCCCGGGACGGTCACGCGACGGACGCTACCGGCGCCCATGGCACCGGCGATGCCCAGGTTGGTGCGGCTGTCCACGATCCGGGTCGGGCTCATCGGCTTGAAGCGCATGCCCCACTCCGAGTAGCCGTCGTCGACCCCGCCGACCACGTCGACCAGGACGTGCGCGGAGGCCGAGGTGAAGATCTTGAACTTCCGCGAGCCCGGGGTGCACCACTGGCCCACCTCGGTACCGGTGCACGGCGTGGTCTGCACGAACGCCATGTTCGGCACGTTCTTGCCGGCACCGTAGTTCACGGTGGACGCGGTCGGCTTGGCGGTGGCGCCCGACCACGCGGTGAGGAAGCCGGCACTCGCCGGCGCCACCGCGGTGAGGTTGAAGACCAGGGTCCGCATGTGCGGGTTGAGCTCCGGCCCGAAGTCGAGCGAGTACTCGAGCGTGGTGCCGGCCGCGGGCTTGGGCTCCGGGTCGTTGCGGGTATCGAAGGCCCGCTCGGGCGAGTACCACTCGTACTGACCACCGTTGCGGTTGGTCATCGAGTTGTCCTTGGCGTAGTAGCCGACCACGTCGACCACCACGTCGGTGTAGCCGTTGCGGTTGTAGACGGAGACCTTGCCGCCCGCACCGAGCTTCACGGTGACGTTGTTGGAGCCCAGCCAGCCCTTGGCGAAGTTGACCGACGAGGCGTCGGGCCGGGCCTCGCCCGCCGGGTAGGCGGTGACGAAGCTGTCCATCGTCGGGCCGGTGATGGTGACGTTCAGCACCACCGCGCCGACGCCGCTGGTCGGCACGCCACCCCGGCCGGTGACCTGGAGGTCGACCTTGCCCAGCGGGCCGATCTTCGCCTTCGGCGCGCCCAGGCCCGCGCGGGTGTCCATCAGCCGGGCCGGGGAGACCTCGTAGTAGGCCCCGGTCGTGTCGGCGAGAGCCGCCATCGTCTGCGGCGCGGCGGAGGGAGCGGCGGACGCCGTACCCGGCACCACGGCCAGGGCACAGGCCCCGGCGAGGGTCGCGCCGAGCAGAGTGTGCAATTTGCGCATAGAAACCCCGTAGAAGAAGAGGAAACAGGGGATTGCCGCCTCAGCGTAGGGGGCGGGGTCAATACCGGCAAGCTCATACCCGGCACGACACAACGGGAAACCGCGCCGGGACTTAATGGGGCCTTAATGTTCCGCCCGGAGGCTTGTCCACAGGGGTGACGGGTTCTCCACAGGTTGTCCACAACCCCGGTGGACACCCTTGACATCCACGCCGAGCAGGCGAGACTGCCCAGGTGACCCCTGCCGACGATCCGGTACCGGCCCCCCGCGTGCCACAGCCGTCCGGGCGGGCGCGGATCGTGCTGGCAGAGGTGTCCCGCAGGGACACCCGGGACAGCCGGGCCGAACGGACGCGCGCGGAGATCGCCCAGCAGACCCGGGTCGGCGAGGCGCTCGTGCGGGGCCTGGTCCGGGCGCAGATGGCGCTCGCGCTACGGATGAGCCTGGTCGTGCTGATCGGGCTCGGTGGCCTGCCCTGGCTGTTCGCGATCGCGCCGGCCGTCGGCCGGGTCACCGTGTTCGGCGTCAACCTGCCCTGGCTGCTGCTCGGGCTGGCCTCCTTCCCCTTCCTGATCGCGGTGGGTTGGGCGTACGTGCGGCTGGCCGAACGCAACGAGCAGGACTTCACCGACCTGGTCCAGCGGCCGGAGCGCTGAGATGGGCAACGGCTACGTCGTCCCGGCCATCGTGGCGGTCACGCTGGTCACCCTCGGTATCGGCTTCTACGGGCTGCGGCTGGCCCGCACCACCTCCGACTTCCTGGTCGCCTCCCGCGCGGTGAGTCCGACCTGGAACGCCGCCGCGATCGGCGGGGAGTACCTGTCGGCGGCGAGCTTCCTCGGCGTGGCCGGGCTGATCCTCAAGTACGGCGTGGACGTGCTCTGGTACCCGGTCGGCTTCGCCGCCGGCTACCTCGCCCTGCTGCTCTTCGTGGCCGCGCCGCTGCGCCGCTCCGGCGCGTTCACCCTGCCCGACTTCTGCGAGCTGCGGCTCGGCTCGCGCCGGCTGCGCACCCTGGCCACCGTCTTCGTGATCTTCATCGGCTGGCTCTACCTGGTGCCGCAGTTGCAGGGCGCCGGGTTGACCCTGGCCACGGTGGCCGGCTCGCCGTACCCGGTGGGGGCGCTGCTGGTCGCCGCCGTGGTGACCGCGAACGTGGCGCTCGGCGGGATGCGGGCGATCACCTTCGTCCAGGCCTTTCAATACTGGTTGAAGCTGACCGCGCTCGCCGTACCCGCGATCTTCCTGGCGTTGCAGTGGCAGGCCGACGCCCGCCCGGCGGTGACCCCGCCCGACGGGCCGGCGTTCCCGACCGCGACCACCGTCGTGGTCGAGCACCACGCGGCCCTCACCTTCACCGACGGCACGAGCCGGGAGGTACGCCCCGGCGACCGCCTCGACTTCGCCGCCGGCGACCCGGTGCCCGAGGTGTCCGGGGTGGCCACCGACGCGGCGGACTGGCTGCTGCCCAGCACCGCCGGGGACGACGACCGAGGGCTCTTCGCCACGTACTCGCTGATCCTGGCCACGTTCCTCGGCACCATGGGACTGCCGCACGTGCTGGTCCGCTTCTACACCAACCCCGACGGCGCGGCGGCCCGCCGCACGACGCTGGTGGTGCTCGCCCTGGTCGGCGTCTTCTACCTGCTGCCCACCCTCTACGGCGTGCTCGGCCGGATCTACACCCCGCAACTGCTGGTCACCGGGCAGACCGACGCGGTGGTGGTGCTGCTGCCCGAGGCGGCGCTCGGCAACGGGACCACCGGGCGGCTGCTGGCCGCGCTGGTCGCGGCCGGCGCGTTCGCGGCCTTCCTCTCCACCTCGTCGGGGCTGCTCACCAGCGTCGCCGGGGTGATCTCCACCGACGTGCTGGGGCGCGGCTCGGTACGCGGCTTCCAGCTGGCCACGGTGATCGCCGGCGGGGTGCCGGCGGTGCTCGCGCTCAACCTCTCCGGGCTGGACGTCTCCCAGGTGGTGGGGCTGGCCTTCGCGGTGGCCGCGTCCAGCTTCTGCCCGCTGCTGGTGCTCGGCATCTGGTGGCGCGGGCTGACCGACCTGGGCGCGGCGGCCGGGATCCTGGTCGGCGGCGGCGCCGCGGTCGGGGCGGTCCTGGTCACCGTGCTCGGGCCGCCGCTGTCCGGCTGGCCGGCCACGCTCATCGCGCAGCCGGCCGCCTGGACGGTGCCGCTCGCCTTCACCGTGATGGTCGCCGTCTCGATAACGACCCGCCGCCGGGCACCGGCCGACGTCGGGGCCACCATGGTCCGGCTGCACGCCCCCGAGGCGCTGCGCTCGTGACGCCCCGACGAGATCCGGAAGCCGTCAGGCCGGCTGGACCAGGCCGATGACGGATACGTCCCGGGGATGACCGGGGATCATCCTGCGGCCGGAGGGTGGGCTGGTCCAGCCCGGATACGGTCGTACGCATGACTGGTGGGCACCCCGCGCTCGCGCTGCGCGGCCTGGCGAAGCGGTTCGACGGCAAGGTCGCGGTGGCGGGCGTCGACCTGACCGTCCCGGCCGGCTCCTTCTACGGGCTGCTCGGCCCGAACGGGGCCGGCAAGACCACCACGCTGTCCATGGCGGTGGGGCTGCTGCGACCCGACCAGGGCCGCGCCTGGGTGCTAGGGCACGACGTCTGGGCCGACCCGGTCGGCGCGAAGCGGCTGCTCGGCGTCATGCCGGACGGCGTACGGCTCTTCGACCGGCTCAGCGGGGCGGAGCTGCTGGCGTACCACGGTCTGCTGCGCGGGATGGACCCGGCGGTGGTCGACCAGCGTGCCGCGGAGCTGCTGGACGTGCTGGCGCTCACCGACGCCGGCCGGACCCTGGTGGTCGACTACTCGGCGGGCATGAAGAAGAAGATCGGCCTGGCCTGCGCGCTGCTGCACGGCCCGCGGCTGCTGGTGCTGGACGAGCCGTTCGAGGCGGTCGATCCGGTCTCCGCCGCGCTGATCCGCGACATCCTCCAGCGGTACGTCGTCGGCGGCGGCACGGTGGTCTTCTCCAGCCACGTGATGGAGGTCGTCGAGCGGCTCTGCTCGCACGTGGCGATCCTCGCCGACGGCATTATCAAGCAGGTCGGCACCCTGGACGAGGTGCGCGGGGACCGGTCGCTGGAGGAGGTCTTCGTCGAGGTGGTCGGTGGCCGCACCGCGACCGGTGAGGAGCTGGCGTGGCTGTCGCGGTGACCGTCCCGGCCGAACCGGTCCGGCGGGTGTCCGCCCGGCACTTCGTCCGGCTCAAGCTGCGGGTGATGGGCAACAACTTCCGGGGCCAGGGCTGGCGGATCGCGATGTTCGTGGTCAGCCTCGTGGGCGGCCTCTGGTTCGCCGCCGGCGGTTTCCTGGCGCTGGCCGCGCCGGGCTTAGCCGGCGAGCCGCGGTACGCGCTGATGACCGCCGCGTTCGGCGGCGGCCTGCTGGTGTTCGGCTGGCTGCTGCTGCCGCTGGTGTTCTTCGGTGTGGACGAGACCCTCGACCCGGCCCGGTTCGCGCTGCTGCCGCTGCCCCGCCGCACCCTGGTCGCCGGGCTGTTCGCGGCGGCGCTGGTCAGCGTCCCGGTCCTCGCGGTGCTGCTCGCCGTCTCCGGGCTGGTGGTCACCGCCGCCGCGCTGGGCGGCTGGCCGGCCGGGCTGGTCGCGGCCGTCGGGGTGGTCGCGGGGCTGCTGCTCTGCGTCGCCGTCAGCCGTGCGGTGACCAGCGCGTTCGCCACCATGCTGCGGTCCCGCCGGGTGCGCGACCTCGCCGCCGTACTGCTCGCGGTGGTCGCCGCCCTGCTCGGGCCGTTGCAGATCGGGGTGCTGGCGGCGGTACGGGAGGCCGACTGGGACCGGCTGACCGGAGTGGCCGAGGTGGTGGGCTGGACTCCGTTCGGCGCGCCCTGGACGGTCGGCGTGGACGTGGCCGAGGGGCGGGCCTGGGCCGTACCGGTGAAGCTGCTGATCACGGCGGTGACCATCGGTGTGCTGCTGCTCTGGTGGTCGCGGTCGCTGGAGTCGGCGATGGTCGGCGCGGCCAGCGCCGCCCCCGCGAAGGGCCGGCGCGGGCCGGCGGGTGGGGCCGTCGCGCAGCTCTTCCCCCGCGCACTCGGCTGGACGCGCCGGGACCGGTTCGGCGCGCTGGTCGCCCGGGAGGCCCGCTACTGGTGGCGGGACGCCCGGCGCCGGGCCAACCTGATCACCATCGCGGTGGTGGGGCTCTTCGTGCCGATCATGGTCAACCTGGGCGGTTCGGGCTTCGCCGCCAACGAGGAGGGCTTCGAGTTCTCGGGCAACTCGTCCCCGGTGCTGCTCAGCCTGTCGATGCTCTTCGTCGGGGTGCTCGCCTCGGTCACTTCGGCGAACCAGTTCGGCTTCGACGGCAGCGCGTACGCGGCGAACGTGGTGGCCGGGGTGCCCGGCCGGCTGGAGCTGCGCGCCCGGATGACGGCCTTCTCGGTGTACGTGGTGCCGATGCTGGGCGTGGTGTCGGTGGTGATCGCGCTGGTGGTGGGCGAGCCCGGCTGGATCGGCGTCGCCGCAGGCGCGCTGCTCGCCGCGTACGGGGCCGGGTTGGCGATCAACGGGTTCGTGTCGGTGCTGGGGGCGTACTCGCTGCCGGAGACGAGCAACCCGTTCGCGATGAACACCGGGGCGGGGATGGCGAAGAGCCTCCTCACCCTGCTGTCCATGGTCGGCTCGGCGGCCGCCGCGATGCCGATGGTGGTCGCCGCGGCGCTGCTCGGGGACGCCTGGCTCTGGCTGGCCCTGCCGCTCGGCGCGGCGTACGGGCTGGGGGCGGCGCTGCTCGGGTCGTACCTGGCCGGGGACGTGCTGGACCGGCGGATGCCGGAGCTGCTCGCCACCGTCACCCCGCGCCGCTGATGCCGGTCGTCGAGGCGGTGGCGACCGTCCCGGTCCCGCCCGAGCTGGCCTTCGCGGTCTCGCAGACCACCGCGCCGGTGCGCTACCGGTGGGACCCGTTCGTCCGGGAGCAGCACTTCACCGACGGGGCCAGCCGGCCCGGCAAGGGTGTGCGGACCTTCACCCGGTCCCGCCACGGCCTGGTCATGGTGAGCGAATACGTCTCGTTCGCGCCGCCGACGAACGTCGGCATGAAGATGGTGCGCGGGCCGTGGTTCTTCGAAATGTTCGCCGGCGGCTGGCGGTTCGCGCCCGCCCCGGAACCCGGCCACACCCTCGCCACCTGGCGGTACAGCTTCCGCTGCCGGCCGGCGTTCCTGCGGCCGGTCGCCGACCGGGTCGGGGTCTGGCTGCTCACCCGGGACATCCGCCGCCGCATCGCCGGCTACGCCGCCGGCTGCGCGGACCCGGAGGTGCTGGCCGCCGCCCGCCGCTCACTCAGCGGCGGCGCATGAAGGCGAGGAGGAAGCGGCTGCGAGGGGCGGGCCGGAGCGGGCCATGCGCCGGCTGGCTGAACCCGCCCCGGACCTGCGGGCGAACGGGGGGCGGTTTTGACCGCCGCTCGGGCGTGTCGCGCCGAGGACGGGGACATGACCGTGAGCGTGATACCTCTCAGGCATATTTATGCCTGAGAGGTATCACGCTCATCGGGACATGAGCCTCCGGCGCCCGACACACCCGGTACGTCGCCACTGCGGACCGGCACGAGCGCTTCGTCGGCTGGGCGCAGGCCGGGGGCGGCACAATGTTTCACGTGAATCATGAGCCGGGTGCCGAGATCCACCACACCGATCCGTTCGCGGTGCCTGCCGGGCAGCGCTCGCCCGTACGCCGGTTGCGGGGTCGGCTGGCGGCGCCGGTGACCCTCTGGACGACGCCGGGGCCGGCGGGGCTGACCGTCTCGTCCACCCTGGTCGCCGAGGGCGAGCCGGACCGGCTGCTTGGGCTGGTCGACCCGGAGTCGGACCTGTGGGCGGCGGTGGAGGAGGCGGGGCGGTTCGCGGTGGCGCCGCTGGGGCCGCCGCACCGACAGCTCGCCGACCGGTTCGCCGGGCTCTTCCCCTCCCCGGGCGGGCTCTTCGCCACCGGATCGTGGACCGACACTCCCTACGGCCCGGTCCCCACCGACGCGGGCGGGTGGGCCGGCTGCCGGCTCGACACCGCCCGGGAGTACGGCTGGGCGCTGCTGGTCGAGGCCACCATCGAGGCGGTCGACCTGGCCGCGGAGAGCATGCCGCTGCTCCACTACCGGGGCCGGTACCACGAACTCACCTGACGGCCCGGCGACGACCGCCCGACCGACCGCTCGTCGGGGTGACCTGGGTCACTCGGCGCAGCCGGCAGACCGTTCGGCGCAGCCGCCGACCCGCCCCGATCTCGGCCTTCCCCGGATGGGAGCGCGCTCTCTACGGTGCGCGAAACTCCCCACGCCTGTGAAGGTGGTGATCCACAGATGTCCACGGACACACCCGCGTCCGCCCCCGCCGAGTCGGCGGCGGAGCGCTACCTCGCCGTACAACGGTCGGACGAGTTCGCCGGGTTGCGTCGCGCGTTGCGCAGTTTCGTCTTCCCCATGACCGTCGCGTTCTTCCTGTGGTACGCGCTCTACGTCCTCCTCTCCGCGTACGCGCGGGGCTTCATGGGCACGAAGCTCTTCGGCAGCCACATCAACGTCGCGCTCGTCTTCGGCCTGCTCCAGTTCGTCTCCACGTTCCTGATCGCCTGGCTGTACTCCCGGCACGCCGACCGCAAGCTGGACCCGATCGCCGACCGGATCCGCGCCGAGATCGGGGAGGTGACCCATGAACACGGTCCTCGCGGCTGAGGCGGGCGGCAGCACCGCCCGCAACCTCACCATCACGCTCTTCCTGGTCTTTGTCGCGATCACGCTGGCCATCACCATCTGGGCCAGCCGGCAGACCAAGACGGCCACCGACTTCTACGCGGGTGGCCGCTCCTTCTCCGGCTTCCAGAACGGCATGGCCATCGGCGGGGACTACATGTCGGCCGCCTCCTTCCTCGGCATCGCCGGCATCATCGCCCTCTACGGCTACGACGGCTTCCTCTACTCGATCGGCTTCCTGGTCGCCTGGCTGGTGGCGCTGCTGCTCGTCGCCGAACTGCTACGCAACTCCGGCCGGTACACGATGGCCGACGTGCTGGCGTTCCGGATGCGTCAGCGCCCGGTGCGTACCGCCGCCGCGGTCTCCACCATCACCGTGTCGATCTTCTACCTGCTGGCCCAGATGGTCGGCGCGGGCGCGCTGGTCGCGCTGCTGCTCGGCATCAAGCCGGGCACCACCTTCCTCGGCATGGACGCCGACACCGCGAAGGTCGCCACCATCATCATGGTCGGCGCCCTGATGATCATCTACGTCACCGTGGGCGGGATGAAGGGCACCACGTACGTCCAGATCGTCAAGGCGTTCCTGCTGATGGCCGGTGCGATCGTGATGACCCTGCTGGTGCTGGCGCACTACAAGTTCAACCTCTCCACCCTGCTCGGCGACGCGGCGGCGGCATCGGGCAAGGGAGAGAACTTCCTCAAGCCAGGCCAACGGTACGGCGTGGAGGTGGCCGGCAATGCGACGCAGACCTTCTACAACAAGATGGACCTGCTGTCGCTCGGCATCGCACTGGTGCTCGGCACGGCCGGCCTGCCGCACATTCTGATCCGTTTCTACACCGTTCCGACTGCGAAGACGGCCCGCAAGAGCGTGCTCTGGGCGATCGGCATCATCGGTACGTTCTACCTGCTCACCCTGGCGCTCGGCTTCGGCGCGGCGGCAATGGTGGGCGGCACGGCGATCACGGCGCAGGACAAGGCCGGGAACACCGCGGCGCCGCAACTGGCCGAGGCGCTGGGCATCAAGTTCCTCGGCGGGGACCTGGGCGGGGCGACCCTGCTGGCGATCATCGCGGCGGTCGCCTTCGCCACCATCCTGGCGGTGGTCGCGGGGTTGACCTTGGCGTCCTCGTCCAGCCTGGCGCACGACTTCTACGCCAACGTGGTCAAGAACGGGCAGGCGTCCGAACGCCAGGAGGTGAACGTCGCCCGGATCTCCGCCCTGGTGATCGGTGCGATCTCGATCGTCCTGTCCATCTTCGCGCAGAGCCTGAACGTGGCCTTCCTGGTGGCGCTGGCCTTCGCGGTCGCCGCCTCGGGCAACCTGCCGGCGATCCTCTACAGCCTGTTCTGGCGACGGTTCAACACCTCCGGCGCGGTCTGGGCCATCTACGGCGGTCTGCTCTCGGCGGTGCTGCTGGTGTTCTTCTCCCCGGTCGTCTCGGGGGCCCCGACGGCGATGTTCCCCGAGCACGACTGGCACTGGTTCCCACTGTCCAACCCGGGCATCCTCTCCATCCCCTTCGGTTTCCTCTGCGGCTGGATCGGCACGCTGATCTCCAAGGAGCACGACGAGGAGAAGTACGCGGAGCTGGAGGTGCGCGCCCTCACCGGGGCGGGAGCGCACTGACGTCCACCACGGAAGGGGGTCCCGGCGCGTGCGCGCCGGGACCCCCTGCACCGCATGCCGCGCCGCGTCCGAGGGGCGCCGGTGAGTAGGCTGGCCGGCATGAAGGTAGCCCCGCGTTTCGGACGCGGTCACCGCGTCCTGGTCACCGGCGGCGCCGGTTTCGTGCCGTCCCACCTGGTCGACGCCCTCGTCGGGCGCGGCTGCCAGGTCGTCGCGCTGGACAACTTCGTCACCGGCTCGAAGGACAACGTCGCGCACCTGCTGGACGCCCCGTCCTTCACCCTGGTCGAGGCGGACATCTCCGACGGGCTGCCGGCCCACCCGGCGCTGGCGGAGCGGTTCGACGCCATCCTGCACATGGCCTCCCCGGCCAGCCCGACCGACTTCGAGAAGCTGCCGGTGGAGATCCTCCGGGTCGGCTCGGTGGGCACCCTGCACCTGCTGGACCGCGCGCTCGCCGACGGCGCCCGGTTCCTGATGGCCTCCACCTCCGAGGCGTACGGGGACCCGAAGGAGCACCCGCAGCGCGAGACGTACTGGGGCAACGTCAACCCGATCGGGGTACGCGCCGTCTACGACGAGGCGAAGCGCTTCTCCGAGGCGGCCACCATGGCGTACCACCGGAGCAGGGGGCTGGACGCGGCCATCGTCCGGATCTTCAACACGTACGGCCCGCGGATGCGCCCCGACGACGGCCGGGCCATCCCCACCTTCATCTCCCAGGCGCTGCGCGGCGAGCCGATCACCGTGCACGGCACCGGCAACCAGACCCGCTCGATCTGCTACGTCGACGACCTGGTCCGCGGCATCCTGCTGCTGCTCGACTCGACCGAGACCGGGCCGATCAACTGCGGCACCGAGCACGAGATGAGCATGCGGCAACTCGCCGAGACGATCGTGTCACTCTGCGGAAGCAGTTCGCAGGTGACCTACATCACCCGCAGCGCGGACGACCCGGAGATGCGGCGGCCGGATCTCACCCTCGCCCGGGAGCTGCTCGGATACGAGCCGACCGTGGCGCCCGAAGACGGACTGCGACGCACGATCGACCACTTCCGGGCGCGGTTAGGGTAGCTCCCCGCGCGGCACGCGGGGCGACGCGACGTTCGCCTGTCGGGCAACGGTCGACCGACCTACGTAGGCTGAATCGCATGTCCGCCACATCGTCAGCCGACATCCCGCTCCCGTACCTGCACCGGAGCGCCGGACGCGCCGCGGTCCCCGGTCCCGACCGGGCCGCCGGGCGCGCCCGGCCGTCCGAGCCGCAGTGGTACCCGTCGTACGACGAGGAACCGCCCCGCTCCCGCGGACCCGGCGGCCCGGGCGGACCCGGCACGCCGCCGGGGCCGGGTGGTCCGGGCGGCTCCGGCCGGCGCGGTCCCCGCCCCCGCTGGAGGCGGATCGGCCTCGTCGCCGGCGTGGCGGTGCTGGTGCTGGCGCTGCTCGGCGGCGCGGGCGCGTGGCTCTACACCAGCAACCTCAACGACGACCTGGCCCGCACCGACCCGTTCTCGGAGATCACCGGCGGGCGGCCGGCCAAGGCGGTGGACGGCGCGCTGAACATCCTGCTGGTCGGCTCGGACTCGCGGGACCCGGACGCGCCGGTCGACAAGCAGAGCCAGTGGCGGGCCGACACGATCATCGTCATGCACATCCCCGCCGACCACAAGTCGGCCTACCTGGTCTCCATCCCGCGTGACCTGTACGTGCCGATCCCGGAGAGCGCCGGCGCGGACTGCGACTCCGGCCAGCGCGCGAAGATCAACGCGGCCTTCGCGTTCGGCGGCCTGCCGCTGGCGGTCCGCACGGTGGAGTGCTTCACCGACGTCCGGATCGACCATGTGATGGCGATCGACTTCGGCGGCTTCAAGGAGGTCACCGACGCGCTCGGCGGGGTGGACCTCAAGGTGGAGCGGAGCATCACCTCGATCCACAAGCCGTACCGGAAGTTCACCAAGGGCACCATGCACATGGACGGCGCCACGGCCCTGGACTGGATCCGGCAGCGCAAGCAGTTCCCCCAGGGGGACTTCGCCCGGATGCGCCACCAGCAGGAGTTCCTGCGCGCGCTGATGGACAAGGCGGCGAGCACGGGCACGCTGACCAATCCGAAGAAGCTGAACGCGTTCCTCCAGTCGGTCACCGACGCGGTGACCGTGGACAACGGCTTCTCGCTGGTCGACATGGGGTTGCAGTTCCGCAGCCTGCGCGGCGAGAACCTGACCTTCATCACCAGCCCGAACTCGGGCAGCGACACGATCAACGGCGAATCGGTGGTGGTCTCCGACCGGGAGAAGGCGCTGGCCATGTACAAGGCGATGTCGGCGGACACCATGGCGGCCTGGGTGGCGGCCAACCAGAACCCGGACACCAAGGGCAACTGACGCTCCGCGGGCGGCCCGGGGTGCACCGGGCCGCCCCGGATGGCACGCCGTGAGGTGGCGGCGGCCGATTGCATTGACTCATCCGTTCAGCTGAATTGCCGTCGCAACTCTCGAGATGTCCGAGAATTGAGCGGGCGACGGTCTCGCCTTGCCGGGCAGCGGTACGTAAAGTGGTTCCGCCCCCCGACCACGCGAGCTGGAGCACGCATGCCGGTTGAGACCAGCCCCCGCCCCACGTCGTTGGATTCCGACCCCTACGCACGGGCGTCGACGACGATCCCTTCCCAGGGCGGTCGGGGCGGGCAGCGCACCGGCGGCGGCAGGAAGCGCACCAAGCGCAAGGACCCGCTCTGGGCCCGCCTGACAGTGATCTTCGGCGCGGTGCTCATGATGACCAGCGGCGTCGCCATCGTCGGCAGCAAGGCGCTGATCAGTCAGGCCACCGGCAACATCGCGCAGAAGAACCTGCTCGGCGGGGCGGGCAAGACCGACGCCGAGGGCGGCGCCGACCTGGACGGTCCGATCGACATGCTGCTGCTGGGCGTGGACGCCCGCGAGCGGTGGGCCGCCGACGACGTCCGGGCGGACAGCATCATCGTGCTGCACATCCCAGCCAGCCACGACCAGGCGTACCTGATCTCGATCCCGCGGGACACCGAGGCGCAGATCCCGGCGTTCAAGAAGAGCGGTTACCAGGGCGGCACCGACAAGATCAATGGGGCGTTCCAGGCCGGTGCCCGCAATGGTGGCGGCTGGGAGGGCGGCGCCCAACTGATGGCCCAGACCATCAAGAACATGACCGGGGTCAGCTTCGACGGCGCCGCGATCATCAACTTCGGCGGCTTCAAGAACGTCATCGACACCCTCGGGACCGTGCGCATCTGCGTCAGCCACGAGGTGAAGTCGCACCACATGATGCTGGTCGACGGCAAGCAGATGTGGAATGCGGACGCCAAGAAGACCGGCCGGCCGACGACCCCGGTGGTCTACAAGAAGGGCTGCCGCGAGATGTCCGGGCTCCAGGCGCTGGACTACTCCCGGCAGCGCTACGGCCTGCCGAACAGCGACTACGACCGCCAGCAGAACCAGCAGCAGCTGATCAAGGCGATGGCCCGCAAGGCCACCGAGAATGGCATGCTGACCAACCCGGTCAAGCTCAACCAGCTGATCAAGGCGGCCGGCAAGGCATTCATCCTGGACACCGGCGGCGTGCCGGTGGCCGACTTCGTCTTCACCCTGCGCGGGGTCACCGCCAACGAGCTGACGATGCTGCGCACCAACGGCGGCACGTTCAACGGCAACGCCAACAAGCGCGAGGCGCTGAGCGCCCAGACCCTGGAGATGTTCCAGGCGGTCAAGAACGACAAGCTGGGCGAATTCGTGTACGCCAACCCGAACGTGCTCTCCACCCGCAAGTGAACGGGTGACCGGCCGGTAGCCACGGCGAAACCGCCCGGAGCTGGGTGGCCGGCCCGTAGCCTGAGGTGAGCAGGTCTCACGTCACGGCCACGGGGAGGACGTCACGTTCAGGTCAGCACGGTCCGACCGGGGGCGGGGCACACCGCCACCCGGCCGCCGGACCTCCCGCTGGCCGCGCGTCCTGCTCGGCGTCGGTCTCGCCCTGATGCTGGCGGCCGTCGTCGCGGTGGTCGGCATGAACGCCATCACCTCGCGGTACGAGCGCACCATCACCCGGGAGCAACTGCTCGCCCCGGACGCCCGGCAACCCCGGACCGACCTCTCCGACGGGCTGAACTACCTGCTCGTCGGCACCGACCGGAAGGGCGCCACCGACGGGCCGGACCAGCGCTCGGACACCATCCTCATCGTGCACGTCCCACCGGGCATGCGGCAGGGATATCTGATCTCCATCCCGCGTGACCTGCTGGTGGCCATCCCGCCCGGCGGCAACGGCTACGGCGGCGGCCAGGACAAGATCAATTCCGCGTACGACCACGGCGGCGGCGGACCGGGCGGCGCCCGGCTGCTCTCCGCCACCCTGACCCGGCTCACCGGCATCCGCTTCGACGGGGCCGCGCTGGTCGACTTCTCCGGCTTCAAGCAGGTCATCGACCTGCTCGGCGGGATCCGGATGTGCGTCGACACCGAGGTCCGGTCGATCCACACCGGGACCCTGTTCACCCCCGGCTGCCAGCAGATGGACGGCGCCCGCGCACTGGACTACGTCCGGCAGCGCTACGACCTGCCGGACGGCGACTACGACCGGCAGCGGCACCAGCAGCAGATGCTGCGGGCGGTGCTGGACAAGGCCGGCGAGACGAACCTGCGCGGCGACCCGGTCAAGGCGGACCGGGTGCTGCGGGCGGTGGGCGGCTCGCTGACCCTGGACACCAACGGCGTACCCGTGGAGGACCTGATGATGGCCCTCCGGTCGCTGCCGGCGGACGCGCTGAGCGGGCTGCAGGTGCCGTCCTACCCGCAGACCATCGACGAGGTCTCGTACGTGGTGCTCGACAACGGCGGCGGCGGCCTCTTCGACGCCGTACGCGGCGAGCGGGTGCCGGGCTGGGCCGAGGCCAACCCGCGCTGGGTCACCCGGTTGTGACCGGACGTACCGGCCCGCCCGATGCCGACACCGCCGGTGAGGATCTACGCTTCTACCCGTGTTCGGACCCCAGGTTCCCAGCGTTCCCGTGACCGAGATCGACGACGACACCTACCTGCTGGACGTCCGCGAGGACGACGAGTGGGCCGCGGGCCGCGCCCCCGGCGCCCACCACCTGCCGATGATGGAGCTGCCGGCCCGGCTGGCCGAGGTGCCCACCGACCGGGACGTGGCGGTCATCTGCCGCTCCGGCGGGCGTTCCGCACAGGTCGTCGGCTACCTGCTCAACAACGGGTGGGAGCAGGTGCGCAACGCCGTCGGCGGGATGCGGCAGTGGGAGGCCGTCGGCCGCCCGGTGGTCGGCGGGGACGGGCAGCCCGGCCGGGTCATCTGAGAGCCGACGGCATGGGCGACCCGCTGGTCTTCGCGCACCGCGGCGCGTCGGCCGACCTACCCGAGCACACCCTCGCGGCGTACCTGCGGGCCCTCGACGAGGGCGCCGACGGGCTGGAGTGCGACGTCCGGCTCACCCGGGACGGGCACCTGGTCTGCGTGCACGACCGCCGACTGGACCGGACCAGCAACGGGCGCGGGCTGGTCAGCGCCCGTACCCTCGCCGAGCTGGAGACGCTCGACTTCGGCTCCTGGCACCCCGGCTGCGGGCCCGCCGACGGCGACGAGGTGCTCGACGAGTCGCACACCCGGCTGCTCACGCTGGAACGGCTGCTGGAGGCCGTGCTGGCCGCCGGCCGGCCGGTCCGGCTGCTGGTGGAGACGAAGCACCCGTCCCGCTACGGCGGCGACGTCGAGCGCCGGCTCGTCGCGCTGCTGCGCCGGCACGGGCTCGCCGAACCCGGCCCGGACGCCCCGGTACGGGTCACCGTCATGTCCTTCTCCCCACTGGCCGTACGCCGGGTCCGGGAGCTGGCCCCGGCGCTGCCGACGGTGCTGCTGCTGGAGGTGCTGCCGCGCTGGCTGCGGCTCGGCCGGCTGCCCTTCGGCGCCCGGATCGCCGGGCCCGGCATCGGCCTGGTCCGGGCCCGCCCGCAGCTGGTGCCCGCGCTGCGGGCCGCCGGCAACCAGGTGTACGTCTGGACGGTCAACGAGCCGGACGACCTGGAGCTGGTGCTCGATGCCGGGGTGGACGGGGTGATAACCGACCGGCCGGCGCAGGCACTGGACCGGCTGGGCCGATGAGGCCCACCGGACAGGGCTGCCCGAACTTCGGCCGACGGGGCACACTCGGGACATGCCGGAGCGTACCGATCTCGCCGCCCTGGTCACCGGCTACAGCGCGGTGATCGAGATGATCAATTCCGGTGACGCGGGGCTGCCCGTCCTCACCCAACTGCTCCGGGTCGCCCACTCGGCGGCCGGCGCGGCCGGCGTGGCCTTCGTCGAGTTCGCCCCGACCGGCGGCCGGGTCATCGCGGCCAGCGGCGCCGCCGAGTGGACCATCGGCCGTCCGCTGCCGGCGTCCGACCCGGTGACCGTCTGCCTGCTCGCCGGCCCGCGCGTCCAGCAGGTCCGGGTGGACCACCTCCCCGGCCAGCTCGCCGGTGAGCTGGCCGGCCGGGGGCTGCGCCGGATGATCGTGGCCCGGGCCGAGATCGGCGGGCTCACCGTCGGCAGCCTGCACGCCCTCTACGCCGACGGCGAGGACTCCGCGGACCTCGACGGGCAGGCGGTGCTGGGCTACGTCGCCTCCTGCATCGCCCACATCTACGGCGACCAGACCGGCCTGCCGGTGCACGGCGACGGCCCGGTGGTCGCGGCGCTCGCCGACGGGCTGGCCGTGGTCGACCGGGAGGGGCACGCCCGGCTCTGGAATCCGGCCGCCGCCCAGGTGACCGGCCGCTCCTCCGCCGAGGCGCTGAACCGGCCGCTGCCCTTCCCGCTTCCCCCGTCCGGGCAGGTGCTCGACCACCAGTTGCCCGACGGGCGCTGGCTGCGGATCACCTCCGGGGAGCTGGCCGGGCCCGGCACGCAGCGGGTGGTCACCTTCCGCGACATCACCGACCAGCAGCGCCGGGACCAGGACCGCGACCTGTTCGTCGCGGTCACCAGCCACGAGCTGCGCACCCCGGTCACCGTGATCAAGGGGTACGCGGACACCCTCACCGACCACTGGGAGTCGCTGACCGACAACGACCGCCGGCAGGCCGCCCGGGTGATCGGGCAGCGCGCCAACGAGCTGGCCCGACTGGTCGACCGGCTGCTCTCCTCGGCCACCGACGGGCAACCCGCCGGCGACCCGACCGTCCCGTTCGACCTCGGCGGGGCGCTGCGCGCCGCCGTGCCGGACCTCCCCGCCGACCTGCGCCACCGGCTCGTCCTCGACCTGCCGCCCGACCTGCCCAAGGCGCTCGGCGACCGACACAGCATGGCCACCGTGCTGACCGAGCTGAGCACCAACGCCGGCAAGTACTCGCCGCCGGAGTCGCCGATCGAGGTCACCGCCGGCACGGACGGGCAGACCGTCCTGTTCCGGGTCAGCGACCGGGGCATCGGCGTCCGGCCCGAGCACCTGGAACGGGCCTTCGACCGGTTCTGGCAGGGCGAGTCCGGGGACCGCCGGGCCTACCCCGGCGCGGGGCTCGGCCTCTATCTCGTCCGCCGGATCGTTGAACGGCAGAATGGATGGGTATCCCTACGGCCGAGGAACGGTGGCGGTACGGTCGCAGAGGTGCGGCTGCCGCGGGGATGACCCGCCGCGCCGGCGGACGGGGCGAGAAGGAGCGAGGGTGTCGACGCACGCGGTCGAACGTTCGTGGTGCGTGGTGGTTCCCCACCACGCCACCGGAGCCCGGCTGGCCCGTCACCGGCTCGCCGACGAGCTCGCCGAGGTCGTACCCCCGGTCCTGCTGGCGGACCTGGTGGCGGTCCTGGCCGAGCTGGTGGGCAACGCGGTCCGGCACGCCGACCCGCTGCCCGGCGGGGTGGTCCGGGTGGCCTGGCGGCTGCGCCCCACGCCGGGCGGCCCGCGCGTGTCGATCCGGGTGACCGACGGCGGCGCGCCCGCCGGTCCGCGGATGCGGGCGGCCAGCCCGGACGCGGTCGACGGCCGTGGCCTGCACATCGTCTCCGGCCTGGCCAGTCGCTGGGGGTCGAGCGGGACGGCCTGGGCCAGAGCGTCTGGGCGGAGTTCGACGCGGCCGGCACGGCCCGGTCCGATCTGCTCGTCGCCGGTTGATCCGACTCCGGGGGCGGGTCCTCCCCACGCCGTTCCGGCCCGGCCTCTAGGCTGTCTCGCCGTGAGCAAGCGTCGAAAGAACCAGCGCGCCGTCGAAGCGACCCCCCGCCGGGAGAAGGTCCGCGACATCTTCGTCCCCCGTCCCTTCGAGGGGCTGGCGGACGAGCCGGAGTGGATCGCCCTGCGCGAACTGGTGCCGGCCGCCTCCGCGCCGCTGCGGCTCACCCCGGAACTGGTCGAGGAGTACGGCGACCGCCCGGTCACCCTCGCCACCGTGCTGCCGATGGCCGCCCCAACGATGACCAAGCCGGACGGGCGGGTCTTCATCGGGCTGCAGCGGCACCAGCAGTCCGGTGACGTCTCCCGCGACCTGGCCGAGGCGTTGCTCTGCGCGCTGCGCACCGAGCCGGGCGCCCAGGTGGCGGTGCCGCCGCTGCCGGGTCCGGGCCCGCGCCTGCAGGACGTCCTGGTGGACGGCCCGCTGGAGATCACCATGCACGACGGCTTCGACTTCTGGCTCGACCCGGGCGCGGCCGACGACCCGGCGGTGCAGGCCTCGCTGGAGCGGGCGAACGCCGCGATCTACCCGACCGTACGGCTCGCCGCCGCCCGGGCCGCCTACTGGTGCCGGGTGCCGGAGAAGGCGCACGTGCGCTGGGTGTTGCCGGAGGACGAGGACGTCGCGTTGGACGCGCTGTCCCGGCTCTCCGCCGCCGGCACCCTGACCCTCGGCGAGGGCACCCGCTTCGCCGGCATGTTCCGCGCGCACGGCCGGCTGGTGCCGGTCTGGGACCTGCCCGAGGACGTTTCGGCCGCCGACTGGGAGGCGCCGGTGACCGGCTTCGCCGAGCGGTACGCCGAGGTGCTGGAGGAGAAGGAGCCGCTGGACGCCGCCGGCCGCCGCGCCCGCCAGGGCCTCCTCGGCCGCCAACTCACCCTGCGCTGACACCCCGCCCACCGGGCCGCAGCGGCTCGCGGACCAGCGGGCAGGACATGCAGCGCGGGCCGCCCCGGCCGGAGCCCAGCTCCGAGCCGGCGATCGGGATGACCTCGATCCCGGCCCGTTCGAGCTGGGCGTTGGTCCCGGTGTTGCGCTCGTAGCCGACGCAGAGCCGGGGCGCCAGGGCGAGGGTGTTGTTGCCGTCGTCCCACTGCTCACGTTCGGCGGTGACCGGGTCCAGCCCGGTGTCGATCACCCGGAGCTGGTCGAGGTCCATCGCGTCGGCGGCGGCGCGCAGGAACGGCGAGGGGCCGTCCACCTGCGGCTCGCCGTCCGGCCCGGCGATCACCGTGTACGCCGACAGGCTGCTGGCGATGTTCGGGTACATCAGCACCGCGTCGACGTCGACCATGGTGCAGACCGTGTCCAGGTGCATGGTGGCCCGCTCCTGGGCGATCGGCACCACCAGGATGGTGTGCGCCAGCTCGGCGGCGAAGACCTGCCGGGCCAGCCGCTCCGCGCCGGCCGGGGTGGTCCGCTCACCCACCCCGACCGCGAGTACGCCGGGGGCCAGCAGCAGCACGTCGCCGCCCTCCAGGTGCTCCAGCTCGGGGTGGTAGACGGACTCGGTGCCGGCGAAGCGCGGGTGGTGGCGGTAGATCGCGCCGGTCAGCGTGGTCTCCCGCCGGCGGGCCGGCATGGCCAGGCTGGTGACCACGACCCGGTCGCCGATCCACAGTGACGAGTCGCGGGTGAAGAGCAGGTTGGGCAGCGGGGCGATGACGAAGTCGTGCCGGTCCATCAGTGTCCACACCAGCCCCCCGGGGCGTTCCGGGCTGATCCGTACCTCCTCGTGGGCGAGCCCGGCGATGAGCACGTCGGCGAGCGCCGCCGGGTCCAGGTAGGCGAGGTGATCGGCGACCCGCCGGCGCAGGGTGTCGCCCAGCCGTGGCGAACGGAGCACCTGCTCGGTCAGTTCGACGCGCGCGTCGGGGACGGCCAGCGTCTCGGCGAGCAGGGTGGCGAGGTGGAGCACCTCCACGCCGCGCTCGCGCAGCGCCGCCGCGAAGCCGTCGTGCTCCTCCTGCGCACGTCCCACCCATGGGATAGCGTCGAAGAGCAACGAGTCGTTGTTGCGGGGAGTGAGCCGGGCCAGCTCGGGCCCCGGGCGGTGCAGCAGCACCGTGCCGAGCCGACCGACCTCGCTGTCCACGTAGTGCGTCACCCTCGCAGCGTAGGGCAGGTGCGAGATGTGTTCATGGAAAGAAGTGTGGATGAATATGGCATTCATCCACACTCATTCCGGCGCTCCAACTTGCCGTACCCCCGGGACGGCAACGTAGGGTAGTGAGGACATAACTTCGAGGGACCTTTTGCCGGAGGTCGCGATGACTGTCTTTCCCGCTCGTCGAGCCGTACCCACCCGGGCGCTGCCGCCCGTGGCGGTGCCGCACTCCCGGGCCGAGGCGCCGTCGGTGCTGGAGCCGGCCCGCCCGACCCCGCTGGAGTGGGCCCGCCGCCGCCGGGCGCAGCGGGGCGCGCGCCGGCTGGAGGCCGCCGGAGCCCGCGCGCTCAGTCAGCTCGACCACCTGGGCCCCGCCTGGCACGTCATCGAGTGGCCGCATACGGACGTCGCCGACGTGCTGCTCGACCGCGGGCAGGACGACCGCGCCGGCTTCCTCGCCATCGGCCCGAGCGGGCTCTTCGCGGTGAGCATCGTCGACCACGGGCGCGCCCGAGTGCTGGTCGCCGGGGACGTGGTCCAGATCAACGGCAAGCGACCGCCGTACGTGGCCGAGGCCCGGCGGGACGCCAAGCGGGCGGGCAAGGCGCTCACCGACGCGGTCGGGCTGCCCATCCCGGTGACACCCGTGCTGACCTTCGTCGGCTCCGGCGTCATCAGCGTGTACGGCCTGCCCAAGGACTGCCTCATGGCGACGCACCGGGAGCTGGACCGGCTCCTCGTCGCCGGGGGCAACCGGATCAGCCCGGCCACCGCCGAGAAGCTGTCCCTGGTCGCGCAGCAGCCGCAGACCTGGCTCAACGGCACGTACCGTCCCGCCGCCGACTACCGGTGGTACGACGAGGGCCGAACGGCCGCTGACAAGCCGGCCGCCCGCCGGTAACGTCACCGACGACGCCACGCGGCCGAGGATTCCCGAGGGCACCCGCCGGTCCGCGCCGTCGCCGGCCGCCCGCTGGTCCGGGCATCCGATCGTCACCGGCGGCCGGTGGCACCAGCGCGGTAGAGCGACCGTCGCGACGACCGGCTAGCGTGGACAGACCGTCGGTGTACATAGGAGGCTCGGTGGCCCACGTCGAACTCTCGCTCTCGGAAGTGTTCGCGCCGGCGTCGCGGACACCGACAGAGCCGGGGTCCGACAACGTCGGCCAGTGGTCCGCGATAATCTCCCACGCCGAGGAGCCCTGCCTGCTGATCGACGCGGACACCCGGGTCGTGGCCATCTCGTCGTCCGGCTGCCGGCTGCTCTGCCTGGGCGCCCCCGAGGACGTGGTGGGCCTGCCGCTGCTGGAGGGCGGCCTGCGGCTGCTCGACTTCACCGCCGCCCGGGGCGAGCTGACCGAGCAGGAGACCGACAAGATCCCGCCGCTGCTGGCGCTGCACTCCGGCCGGCTGGCCCGTGGCCTGCTGCGGGTCCGGCCCGCCAGCCAGGACGCGCCCGACGCCACCGTGGACGCCATCTCCACTCCGGTGCTCACCGACGGCTCGGTGGCCGGCTCACTCACCTTCTTCTCCGAGATCTGACCTGCGGTGAGGTGTGGCGGGCGCCGCACGTCACGATGCCGCGGCGGGCCCTCGCCGACGCCGTAAGGTGCCCTCATGCTCGATGTCGCCCTGCTCCCGGGGGAGTACGCCGTGTGCCGGCTGGCCGCCGGCACCCCCCTGCCCCCCCGCCCTGTGGGCCGAGCCGGGCGTCGCGGACGTGGTCACGGTGAGCTGGACGGCCGACGGGATCTCGGTCATCTGCCCCGCCGCCCGGGCACCCGCCGAGGCGGACGTGGAGACCGACTGGCGGTGCCTGCGCGTCGTCGGGCCGCTCGACCTGGCGGTCACCGGCACCCTCGTCTCCCTGGTCGACCCGCTCGCCGAGGCCCGGGTCAGCGTGGTCGCGTTCTCCACCTACGACACCGACCACGTGCTGGTCCCCGCGGTACGCCTCGGCGAGGCGACCGTCGCGCTGGAACGAGCCGGGCACCGGGTGCTGCGCTGACCTTCACCGCGCCGCCCGATCCTCCTACGATGGGGCTCGGCCACCCCCGGCCACCACGACCCCCCTCGACGCCACCGAGGCTTCATCCCCCTGAGGACCGGTCCGTGCCGCCTGACGCACCGCACCGCACCCCGCCCCGCCGGCTGGTCGTCACCGGCGCCCTGGTCGCCGTCCTGCCGCTCGCCGCCTGTGGCGCCCCGCCGGAGGGGCGCACCCCCGCGCCGACCACCACCCGGCCGGCGCTCGTCACCCCGGCGGCGCCGACCACCGCCCCGCCGGTGACCCCGCCGCTGGGCATCACGCCGACGCTCCCACCGCCGCCCAGCCCGACTCCCGGCCTGGTCGCCGTCGCGTGCGCCGGCCGGCCCACCGCCGACCGGGTGGTGGGGCTGCTGCGCGGCCGGGTGCTCCCCAGGGACGTGTCGGTGAAGGCCACCGCGGGGCCGCTGTGCGCGGCCGACTGGCAGTACACCGTGCTCGCGGTGACCGGGCACGAGGAACTCCAGGTGGTCACCCGGACCGAGTCCGCCGCGCTGCGGCTGGTCACCGCCGGGACGGACGTCTGCTCCATCGAGGTACGCACCGTCGCGCCGCCCGGCATCCGGACCTTGGCCTGCGACGCCGGCACGGTCCCGGTGCCCGGTGCGTAGGCTGGTCGACATGCCCGGTACACCACCGACCCGTTTCGTCTACCTCGGTCCCGAGGGCACCTTCGCCGAGCAGGCGCTGCGTACGGTGCCCGCCGCCGAGCACGGCAGCCGTACGCCGGCGCGCAGCGTCGGCGAGGCGCTGGACGGCGTACGGGCGGGGGAGGCCGACGCGGCCCTGGTGCCGCTGGAGAACTCGATCGGCGGCGCGGTCGGGGTGACCCTGGACGAGCTGGCCGAGGGGGACCCGGTGGTGATCACCCGGGAGGTGATCCTGCCGGTGGAGTTCGTGCTCGGCGCCCGTCCCGGCACGACGCTGGGCGCGGTGCACAGCGTGGCGGCCCACCCGCAGGCCTCCACCCAGTGCCGGAACTGGCTACGTGACCACCTGCCCGACGCGACGGTGGTCGACGTGCTCTCCAACGGCGCGGCGGCGGCCGGCGCGGCGGCCGGCGAGTACGACGCGGCGATCTGCGCCCCGATCGGGGCCACCCGGCACCGGCTGGCGGTGCTCGCCGACAAGATCGCCGACCATCCCGACGCGGTGACCCGTTTCGCGCTGGTGTCCCGCCCCGGCCCGCCGCCGCCCCCGACCGGGGACGACGTCACCTCGCTGGCCGTCTACATCGCCCACGACCGGGTGGGCGTCCTGCTCTCGGTGCTGATGGAGCTGGCCGTACGCGGGGTCAACCTGACCCGGATCGAGTCCCGCCCGACCGGCGAGGCGCTGGGCCGGTACGTCTTCTTCCTCGACTGCACGGGGCACGTCGCGGACGTACGGATGGGCGAGGCGTTGCAGGGGCTGCGCCGGGTCTGCGCCGACGTGCGTTTCCTCGGGTCGTACCCCCGGCACCGCTGGACCGACGGGGCGGCCGAGCGGCCGGTCCCGGCGCCGGCCGGGCTCTCCGACGCCGACTACGCCGACGCGGCGGCCTGGCTCGCCGGGCTGCGGGCCGGCGAGCTGAGCTGACCCGGCGGAGCGCCCACGCCGGGCGCCCCGCCGACCAGGTCAGCTGATCAGGCCACCGAGCAGGCCACCCTGCTGCTGCTGCTGGGTGCCGCTGCCCATGACCGGCGGCTCCTCGGAGGGCTGCACCACCACGAAGCCCTGGCCGGCGAAGCTCATCGTGAACGCCTCGCCGGTGCTGCGGCCGAGCAGCGTGCCCAGGCCGAGCTGCTCCGCGCGGTGGTAGCCGGTCTGGAGGTTGGCCGACCAGCAGACGGCGGCCTGCGGGTCGACGTAGGTGGGCGCGTCGACGTTGAGCACGACCGGGGTGCCCTTGGTGGTGATGGCGATCCGGCCGTGGCCGGTGAAGACGCAGTTGAACAGCCCTGACGACGAGGCCATGCCGGCGCCGCCGACCATCTTGATGTCGTACGAGAGGGTCGAGTCGAAGGCCAGCACGCTGGAGCCGTTGATGGAGAGGGCGTCGCCCGGCTCCAGGTCGATGATGTGCACGTCCTTGCTCAGCTCGGCGAGGAAGACGTCGCCCTGGCCGCTGAGCTTCATCAGCGGCACACCCTCCCCGGTCAGGCGCTGCTTGATGAACTTGCCGATGCCACCGGAGCCGAGCGCCTGGAACTGCACCTGCCCCTGGTAGGCGACCATCGAGCCGACCCGGGCCATGGCCTCGCCGTTGAGCTCGATCTTCAGCATCTTGGAGTTCTGCAGCCGCATGCCGGGCTGGGCGGACTCCTTCTCGAGGTTCTCCGCGGAGAACAGCGCGCTGCGCATTGGTTTCCTCCTGATCCGGGTGTCTCCCCGGAGGTTAGGTGACCAGCGCAACCAGCGGCATCGGCCGAGCGGGGCCGCCGACCGGGACCGCTCAGCCCCAGCCCAGCGCGTGCAGCCGGTCGTCGTCGATGCCGAAGTGGTGGGCGATCTCGTGGACCACGGTCACCGCCACCTCGTCGACCACGTCGTCCTCGGTGTCGCAGATGCGCAGGATCGGGCGCCGGTAGATGAGGATCCGGTCCGGCAGCACGCCGGAGTAGTCCCACCCCCGGTCGGTGAGCGCGTGCCCCTCGTAGAGGCCGAGCAGGTCCTCGCCGGGCGGCGGGTCGTCCTCGACCAGGATCACCACGTTGCTCATCAGCCCGAGGAGTTCCTCGGGCACCTCGTCGAGGGCCTCCCCGACCAGTTCCTCGAAGCGTTCCCGGCTCATCTCGACCGCCACGCCGCCCATTGTCCCCGACGCCGGGCGCCGCACCCCGTCACGATCCGCGCGGAACCACGGAGAGGGTGCCGGTCCGGCACTCTCTCCGTGGCGTACGGCCGGCGACGACCGAGGTCAGGAGGCCACCCGGGCGGTGAGGCTGATCTGGGCACCCGGGGAGAGCAGCCGCGAGATCGGGCAGTTCTCCTTGGCGGCCTCGGCCAGCTTGGTGAACTGGGCCTCGTCCATGCCCGGCACCTGGCCGACGGTCTCCAGGTCGATCCGGGTCACCGTCATGCCCGCGTCGGTCTTGTCGAAGTGGACCTTGGCGGTGGTCTCCACCGAGGTGCCGGTCGCGCCGGCGTCGGCGAGCTGCTTGGAGAGCGCCATCGAGAAGCAGCCGGCGTGGGCGGCCCCGATCAGCTCCTCGGGGTTGGTCCCCTCGCCCTCCTCGAAACGCGACTTGAAGGAGTAGTTCCCCTCGAGTCCGCCCTTGCCGGTGCGGACGGTCCCGGACCCCTCGGTGAGGTTGCCCTGCCAACGTGCGGAAGCGGTACGGATAGGCATGCACCCGACGCTAACCGAAACCGCACCGCCGGGCGACCGACCCGGCGGACCGGCACCCCACGTCGTGCCCCGGCCGGTGCCGCCCGCCGTGTCATGATGCGGTTCAGGCCCGCGACGGCGGAAGGTGGCCGATGTCCCAGGATCTCCCCGTCCCGCAACAGGACGACCGCTCCGACCGCACAGCCGTCGTCGAGTGGGGCGCGCCGTCCGCCGCCCCGGCCGGCCGGTGGGCCCGCTCCCTCGGCGGGCTGGGCCGGGACCGCCGGCTCCCCCTGGTGCTGACCGCCCTCGGCGCGGCCGCGGCGATGGCCTCCCTGGTCGGCGAGTGGCTGGTGATGACGCTGCCGAACGGGGGCCCGGAGGGCAACGTCAGCGTCCAGGTGCCCAGCGGGGTGGCCGAGGTCGGCGGCTTCGGGGTCGCGTACCTGGTGGGTCTGCTGCTGCTCGCCGCCGCGGCGGCGCTGGCCCTGCGCGGCGGCCCGGCCGTCCGCCGGGAGGCGCGGGTGGCCGGTCTCGGCGTGGCCGGCGCGCTGCTGGCGCTGCTGACGGCGACCGCCCTCTCGCTGGACGACTCCGGGCAGCGGGTCCTGTTCTACTCGACCGAGGACGGTTTCCAGGTGGTCTACGGGCGGGGCCTGGTGCTGGCCTTCGTGGCGACCGCGCTGGTCGGGGCCGCGCTCCAGCTCGCCGGCCGGCAGCCGGCCGACCGGCCGGAGGCGGACGAGGGCGCGGAGGCGGAGCCGGTCGACTTCCGCCGGCCCGGCCGGGACGACCTGCCTCCCGCGCCCGCCGACCTCACCGTCGCGCCGACCGTCCCGTTCGCCCGCCGCGAGTCGGCCGGCTGACCGCCACCCGGCCGGTCCGGGCCGGTGACCGGCGCCGACCGGCACCGGACGCAGCGTCACCGGGCGTTGGCGCCGGATTCGCCGGAACGCCATGGTCGGGACCGGTACCGCGAGGTACGGTTGCTGCCCGCCGTCACTCCGGGTCGAGGCACCGATGACCGAAACGGCTGGCTGCGACGGCGGCGGGCGAAGGAGGAACCATGATCCGCCCGGGCCTGCCCAAGCTGGTCGCCACCGATCTCGACGGCACGCTCGTCCGCAGCGACGAGACGGTGTCCGCGTACACCCATCAGGTGCTCGACCGGGTGCGGGCCGCCGGTATCCCGGTGGTCGGCGCCACCGGCCGCGGTCCCCGGCTCAAGGAACTCACCCGCAACGACATCCGCGCCGCCGACTTCCTGGTGATGGCCGGCGGCGGATGTGTGGTGGACCAGAGCGACCCGGCCGGCCCGGTGGTGCTGCGGGACGAGCGGCTGCCCGGCGAGGTGCTGGCCCGGCTGCTGGCCGACCTGGAGGCCCGGGTCGGGCCGCTGACCGTGATGGTCGAGGCGTCCGACGAGCACGACGCCCCGCTCTGGGGCGACTACCACCCGAGCTGGCCGTACCCGGACCGGTTCGAGGCGCGCAGCCGCGCCGAGTGCCTCTCCCACGAGGTGATCAAGGCGTTCGTCCGGACCGCCGACCACCACGTGGACGAGTTGCTGGCCACCGCCCGCCGGGTAGTCCCGCCGCAGGTGGCCACGCTCACCCAGGCCGGCCTGGGCTTCGTCGAGATCTGCCCGCCCGGGGTGGACAAGGCCACCGGGCTCAGCGTGGTGGCGGAGCGGCTCGGCGTCGACCCGGCGGAGGTGCTGGTCTTCGGGGACATGCCCAACGACCTGCCGATGTTCGGCTGGGCCGGCTGGGGCCGGGTGGCGGTCTCCAACGCGCACCCCGCGGTCCGGGCCGCCGCCGACGAGGTGACGCTGCGCAACGACGACGACGGAGTCGCGGTCTACCTGGACCGACTACTGTCCCGGTGATGGGAGAGACACCCCGACTGGTCGCGACCGACATCGACGGCACCCTGCTCGCCGACGACCGGACGCTCAGCGCGCGTACCGCGGCGGTGCTGCAGCGGATCTGCGCGCAGGGCACGCCGGTCGTGCTGGTCACCGGCCGTCCGATCCGCTGGCTCCAGCTCGTGTACGACCAGCTCGCCGCCCCAGTGCCGGCGATCTGCGCCAACGGCGCGGTGGTGTACGACCCGGTCGCCGACGAGGTGCTGCGAGCCGACCCGCTCGCCCCGGAACTCCTCGCCGAGGTGGCCCGTCGGCTGCGCGCGGCGGTGCCCGAGGTGAGCTTCGCGGTGGAGATCGTCGACAGCCGGCAGATGCGGCACGAGGCGCACTACCCGCTGCGCTGGGACGCCGACCACGACGCCATCCGGGCCGTCGAGTCGCCGGAGGAGCTGCTCTCCGTGCCGGCGGTGAAGCTGCTGGCCCGCGCGGGGGAGCAGGACCCGGACGTCTTCGTCCGGGTGGTGGCCGGGGCGCTGGCGGGGCTGGCCGAGGCGACGCACTCGTCGTACACCGGGCTGGTGGAGATCTCCGCCGCCGGGGTGACCAAGGCGGCCGGGCTGGCCTGGTACGCCGCCCGGCTCGGCGTGGACGAGCGGGACGTCCTCGCGTTCGGCGACATGCCCAACGACGTGCCGATGCTGACCTGGGCCGGTCGGGCGGTGGCGGTGGCCAACGCGCACCCGGCCGTCCTGGAGATCGCCGACGAGGTGACCGCGGCGAACTCCGAGGACGGCGTGGCGGCGTACCTGGAGAAGGTCTTCGGGGTGGGCTGAGCGGACCGGCCGGTCAGAGGTACTGGCCGGTCGGGTGCCCCTCGCCGCCCTGCGGTTGGCCGATGCCCGGCATGCCGGGCACCATCCCGCCGGGGCCGCTCGGGAGCGCCTGCCGGCCGGAGCGCATCTGCTCCAGCTGCACCCGGGCGGCCATCTGCTGGGCGACCAGCGCGGCCTGGATGCCGTGGAACAGCCCCTCCAGCCAGCCGACGAGCTGGGCGTGGGCGATGCGCAGCTCCCCCTCGCTGGGCGCCTGATCCTCGGTGAAGGGCAGCGAGATCCGCTCCAGCTCCTCGCGCAGCTCGGGGGCGAGGCCCTCCTTGAGCTCGACGATCGACCGCTCGTGGATCTCCCGCATCCGGTGCCGGCTGGCGTCGTCCAGCGGGGCGGACTTGACCTCCTCCAGCAGCTGCTTGATCATGCTGCCGATCCGCATCACCTTGGCCGGCTGCTCGACCAGGCGGGTCGGATCCTCGCCCGCCGCCTCGTCGGTCTGCACGGTGCCGACCGGGCGGCCGTCCGGGCCGACCACCACCACGGTGCCCGAGTGCCCGGCGCCCTCGGGGCCCGGCTCGTCGTTCTGTCCAACGGAGTGCGCTTCGGTCATGGCACCCATCTTTACCCACGCCCGCGAGCCGCACGCGGTGGGACCGGTCACGCCCCCCGGCCGGTGGCGGGTCGCGCTACCGTCGCCGACATGCCCGCCGATCCGCGCGCCGTGCTCACCCGTCCCGCTCCGGCCCCCGACCTGACCGTCGCCTACGGCGACCACCCCGACCAGATCGTCGACCTGCGCCGCCCGGCTGGGGACGGCCCGGCCCGGCCGCTGGTCGCGGTGCTGCACGGGGGCTTCTGGCGCGCCGAGTACGACCGGATGCACACCGGCCCGCTGGCCGCGGCGCTGGCCGCGCTGGGCTGGCCGGTGGCCCAGCTGGAGTACCGCCGGACCGGGCAGCCGGGCGGCGGCTGGCCGGGCACCCTCGCCGACGTGCTGGCCGGGGTGGCGGCGCTGCCCGAGCTGGCCGCGCGCGCCCTGCCCGGCCGGGTGGCCGCCGGGCCGCCGCTGCTGCTCGGGCACTCGGCCGGCGGGCACCTCGCGCTCTACGCGGCGGCGCACGCCCCGGCCGGCGTACGCGGGGTGCTCGCGCTGGCCCCGGTCGCCGACCTCGCCGAGGCGTACCGGCTGGACCTGGATGCGGGGGCGGTGGCCGCGCTGCTCGGCGGCGGCCCGGCGGAGCACCCGGACCGGTACGCGGCGGCTGACCCACGGGCATTGGTGCCGCTGCGAACACGCACCGTGATCGTGCACGGGGTCCGGGACCGCCAGGTGCCGATCGCGCTCAGCCGAGAATACGCGGCTGTGGCCCGGGCTGCCGGCTCCGACGTCAGCCTGGTTGAACTGCCCGAATGCGAGCACTACGGGCTTATCGACCCGGGTTCGGCGGCCTGGCCGCAGGTGAGGGATGCGTTGCAGTCGCTGCACAAAGATCAATAGCCATTGACGCAGCGTCGCCAACCGGGTAGAACGCCGAGGGGGCGGTGACGCCCGGCAACGCTCCCGGAAGGATTTCGGTGTCGCAGATGAACCGCAGGCGGGCCCTGCAGCTGCTGGCCGCGCTCGGTACCACCGGGCTGGTCGCCGGCTGCGGCACGGACGACGAGGGCGAACCGGTCACGGCCGGCTCCCCGATCAAGATCGGTCTCGTCGCTCCCAACAGTGGCCCCGGCAAGACCATCGGCGAGGACATCGTCAACGGCTTCGAGCTCTACCTCGCCACCCACGGCCAGCGCCTCGGCGGGCACCCGGTGACCCTGGTCAAGGCCGACGAGGGCGACAACGCCAAGAGCGGCCAGGACGCCGTCAACGACCTGCTCAAGCAGGGCGTGCTCGCCCTCACCGGGGTCGTCAACCCGGCGGTGATGTCCGGCATCCGGGACATCGTGGAGAAGGCCCGGGTGCCACTGATCGGGTCGAACGCCTCACCGGTCAGCCTCCAGAGCGTGGTCTACATCTGGCGCACCTCGTACGTGCTGGACGAGCCGGGCCGGGCGCTCGGCGCGTACCTGAAGCGGCGGCTGCCCGCCCGAAGCCGGCTGGTGATCATCGCCCCGGAGGGCGGCGACAGCCTCGACGTCGTGCAGGGCTTCCGCCAGGGCTTCGGCGTCGGCGACCCGCGGATGGCCGGCGAGCCGGTCTGGACGGACGCCGGCGGCAAGCCGGACGAGAACTCGTACGCCGCCGACATCCGGAAGGCGCTCAACCGCAAGCCCACCGCGATCTTCTGCCACTACTCCGGCACGGCCGCGATCCAGTTCATCCGGCAGCTGCGCCGGACCGACCCGGCCTACACCGGGCCGATCTACGCGCCCGGCTTCCTCACCGAGGGCGCCGTGCTCAACGAGCTGCACGGAGTGCTGGTGGACGACGACGACGCCCTGCTGCCCGGCCCGATCCAGACCGTGTCGAACTACTCCGCCGACCTGAACAACAACGCCAACCAGGTCTTCGCCTCCGCGTACCGCAAGACGTACAACGTCTCCCCCAGCACGTACGCGATGGCCTCGTACGACGCCGCGCAGGTGCTCGACAAGGCGATCCGGAACGCCGGGGCGGAACCGAACCCGCGGCAGGTCAACCTGGCCCTGGGCAAGATCGGCCAGATCGACAGCCCACGCGGGGTGTGGCAGTTCAACCAGCCCCGCACGCCGCAGCAGCGGTGGTACCTGCGGACGGTCCAGTTCGACGGGCGGCTGCTGTCCAACGTCACGCTCAACGAGATCGCCACGCTCGGCTGAACCGCCGGGCCGTACGCCGGAAGGGCCGGTCTCCCCGCGGGGAGACCGGCCCTTCGTACGTCATGCCGGCGTCAGTGGCGCAGCTCGGCGATGCAGCACTTCACGCTGCCACCGCCCTTCTTCAGCTCGGCCAGCTCGACCGGGACCGGGTGGTAGCCGGCCGCCTTGAGCTTGCCGGCCAGCCGGGTCGCCTCGCTGTTGAGCACGACGTTGAGCCCGTCGCTGACCAGGTTCAGGCCGAAGCTCATCGCGTCCTCGTCGTCCGCGACCACCGCGTCCGGGAAGAGCTGGGTGAGCACCTTCTGGCTGGCCGCCGAGAAGGCGCCCGGGAAGTAGACGATGTTCTCGTCGTCGATCGAGGCGAGCGCCACGTCGAGGTGGTAGAAGCGCGGGTCGACCAGGCGCAGCGACACCACCGGCCGGCCGAGCGCCTCCTGCGCCTCGGCGTGCGCCGGCAGTTCGGTGCGGAAGCCGTGGCCGGCGAGGACCAGCCCGCCGTGCGCCTCCGGCAGGTACGCGAAGTCGCCCTCGCCCTCGTTGGTCTCGCTCGGCGCGATGAACCGCCAGCCCCGCGACTCGTAGAACGCCCGGTGGGTGGCCGCCTCGGCGGCGCGCTGCTCGTGCTTGAACTGGGCGCCGTACACCGTCCCGTCCACCACGAAGGCGCCGTTGGCCGCGTAGACCATGTCCGGCAGCCCGGCCTCGGGGGTGAGCAGGTGCACCTCGTGGCCCAGACCGACCAGCGTCTCGCGCAGCCGGTCCCACTGCTTGACCGCCAGCTCGGCGTCAACGGCGGTGGTGACGTCCATCCACGGGTTGATCGCGTACTCGACGGCGAAATGCTCGGGCGAGCACATGAGATATGTCCGCTTTCGCGAGACTCGCTGCTGGTTCACGGTGACCAAGAGTAGGTAGCGTAGAACTTTGGTAACAGCCACAACTCTTGCTTATTGAAGGCGGAACGTTGCAGATAGACGCGGTCGACCAGCGAATCATTGCGTTGCTCGTGGCGGACGCCCGCGCGTCGTACGCCGACATCGGCACCCGGGTGTCACTCTCCGCTCCGGCGGTCAAGAGACGGGTCGACCGGCTCCGCTCCGCCGGGGTGATCCGGGGCTTCACCGCGGTGGTCGACCCGGCCGCCGTCGGCTGGACCACCGAGGCCTTCGTCGAGCTCTTCTGCGCCGGCCGGACCACCCCCGCGCAGATCGGGGTGGCCGCCCGCCGGCACCCCGAGGTGGTCGGGGCGTACACCGTCTCCGGCGAGGCGGACGCCCTGGTGCACCTGCGGGCCGCCGACATCGCCCACCTGGAGGACGCACTGGAGCGATTGCGGGCGGAGTCGTTCGTGACCTCCACCCGGAGCACCATCGTGCTCTCCCGCCTGGTCGAGTCCCCCGGCGTCGGCCCGTCCACCGGCTGACCCGCGGTTGACCTCAACCCCACTTCATGTCGTCGACTCTGCCGGACGGCGACTGAGGGGGGAACGTGCGGGCGGTGTGGCTGCGAAAGTTCGGCGGTCCGGAGGTGCTGGTGCCGGGGACGGCGCCCGACCCGACGCCCGGGCCGGGGCAGGTCCTGATCGAGGTGGCGCACGTCAACCTCACCTTCGTCGAGACGATGTTCCGGGCCACCGGGTTCGGGCCGTTCCGCGGCCCGTTGCCGGTGATCCCCGGCAACGGGGTGGGCGGCGTGATCGGCGCGGTCGGCCCGGACGTGGACCCCGGGCTCGTCGGCCGGCGCGTGGTCAGCGGCACCGGCGGCTCCGGCGGGTACGCCGAACGGGTCGTGGTGGACCGCGCCGCGCCGATCGAGGTGCCGGACGGACTGGCGCTGGACGAGGCGGTGGCGCTGCTCGCCGACGGCCGGACCGCGCTGCTGCTGACCGGCGCGGCCGCGCCGCGCGCCGGGGAACGCGTGCTGGTCGAGGCGGCCGCCGGCGGGGTGGGCGGCCTGCTGGTCCAGCTCGCCGCGCGGGCGGGAGCACGGGTGGTGGCGCTCGCCGGCGGCCCCCGCAAGACGGAACTGGTACGCGCCGCCGGCGCCGACGTCGTGATCGACTACCGGGAGCCGGACTGGGCCGACCGGGTACGCGCCGCGACGGGCGGGGTGGACGTCGTCTTCGACGGCGTCGGCGGCGACGTGGGCCGTACGGCGTTCGACCTGCTCGACCCCGGCGGCCGCATGGTCAGCTTCGGGCTGGCCGGCGGCAGCTGGACCGACGTGCCGGAGGAGACCGCCACGGCGCGCGGGGTGACCCTGCTCCGACCGGCCGCCGGCCCCGACGAGCTGCGCGCGCTCACCGTGCGGGCGTTGGCCGAGGGCGCGGCGGGGCGGCTGCGCCCGCGGATCGGGCAGCGGTTCCCGTTGGAGCGGGCCGCCGAGGCGCACGCCGCCATGCAGTCGCGGGCCACGGTCGGCAAGACCCTGCTCGACGTCGGCTGACCGGAGCAGCGGTCGGACGGTCGTCGGCGCACGCGACGACCGCGCGGCGCGGGAGTGTCAGAGGTACATGCCCGTCCGGTGCTCGGACTCCGCCGGCCGGCTCGGCTTGTCGCCCTCGCCGAAGAACCGCTTGCCGCCGAACTCGCCGTGCAGCCGGTCGTCCAGCTCATCGGCCAGCCCGGTCATCACCTGCACCGCCAGCATCAGGTGAGTGGCCTGGAAGTTGCGGCCGAAGACCGGGATGGAGGCCCAGACGGTGTCGTCGGCGCAGTAGAGCCGGCCGATCGGCATCCGGTTGGTCAGCTCGGAGAGCTTCACGTACAGGCGCTCGGTCGGCTCCACCTCGGTGAGCACCGGGGAGAAGACGTCCACCAGGGGTGGATTGTCCCGCACCCGGACGAACACCATCGCCGAGCCGGCGCGGATGTTGATGTCGCCGTCCGAGTCGACCTGGAGCTGGTCGGACTTCGACTTGAGCATGGTCGACACGACCGTGCGGACCCGCTCCTCCAGGGCCAGTACGTCGTCGCCCTCCTCGCCCTGCTGCGCGCTCGCGGCGGCGGCCAGCGCCTCGTCGAGGTCCACCTCGATGTCGCGGTCCGGGCCGAACTCGCTGCGCGCGGTGCCGAGCGGCTCGACCGGCAGCGGCTCCCCCTCGGCGTCGTGCACCAGATAGACGAGGAAGGCCGGGTGCGGGGCTCCGTATACGTCGCGCAGGGTACGGGAGAGCAGCGCGGCCAGCTTGCTGGCATCGCTGGTCGAGCCCTCCAGGCCGAACTGCTCGCGGGAGCCCTCCAGCACGCCGGGCGGCGACCAGCCGAGCGCGATCATGTCCGCGACGGCGGCCCGGTCCAGCCGGTAGCCCGGCGGCAGGGTCGCGTTGCCGACCGCCCGCGCGGAGAGCCGACCCCCGTCGCCCGCGTCCACGCTGATCGAGTAGACGGCATCGCCGGTGCCGGACGCGGTCGGGTCGAGGGTCAGCTCCAAGTGCGCCCCGGTCGGCAGCGCGGGCAGCCGCTCGGCCAGCGCCCGGGCGAACTCCCGCCACGCCTCGGTCACCTTGGCCCGCAGGTCGGCCGTGCTCGGCTCGTCCAGCAGGACCGACTCGTACTGCTCCGGCGAACCGCCGGACTGATCACCGGTCGGCTTCGAGGGGTGGTCTGCCGTCATGATCGCCTCCGTCCGTCAAGGTCACCCTACCCAGGCCCACCCGGGATCGAATCCACCGCGACCGGGATCGGACAACGCGGCTGGTGCGGCTCAGTCGGGGCGGTCGCCGCCCAACTCCACCGGCCAGGTCGCGGCCAGCCCACTCAGCCGCGCGACCGCTTCCGCCGGGTCGGCGCCGCGCCCGACCGCCACCCCGATCAGGTACGCGCTGACCGGCGCGCCCGGCCGCAGCACCTGGTGGGCGACGTCCCTGGCCAGGCCGAGCACCGCCGGCACCGGCACCTCGGCCGGGTCCAGCCCCAGCTCCGCGCAGGCCGCCGTGACCCAGTCGTCCATCACCGTCATCGCGTCCACTCCTCCGCCCGGCGTACGTCGGAGTCAGTGTCGCAGTCGAACCAGGGCGGCGGGCCGCTGCCGGACCAGGGCAGCTCACGCACGGTCAGCTCGGCCAGCAACTCCCGCATCGAGGCGCCGTCGGGCGTCCCGCCCCGACGCCCGGCGAGGCGGGCCAGCGCGTCCCGCAGCGCCACCGCCCGCCACACCCCGCACAGCGGCTGCCGCCGACCGCCGTCGTCGAGGAGGCAGACCCCGTCGGGCCCCTCGACGCCGTCCACGCCGGCGCCGCCGCGCCCCGTCGACTCGTCGGGCTCCGGGTCCAGCGCGCGCAGCAGGACGCCGACCGCCTCCCGGGTGAGCAGCGGCAGGTCGGCGGCGAACAGGGCGACGGTGGTCATGTCGGGGGGCAGCAGGGCGAGCCCGGCCGCGGTGGCGGCCACCGGCCCACCGCCCGGGGGCCGCTCGCGGGTCACCAGCACGTCGTCGGGGACCGCGTCGACCGGCCCGACCAGAACCCGCGGGGCCGCGTCGGCGACGGCCGCCAACACCCGCTCCCGCATCGGCCGCCCGCCGACCGGCAGGGCCGGCTTGTCCCGCCCGCCCATCCGGCGGGCCGCGCCGCCCGCGAGCACCACCGCCGCGTACGCCGTCACGCGGCCACCGTAGCCCCGCACGGACCCGTCCGCCCCGCCACCGTCGTGCGGGTCGCCAGGCGGACGGGGGAGGATGGCCGGATGGGACGGGCGACTGACCGGCGGAGCGTGCTCCGCATCGACCTCGACGCGGTGGCCGACGGACGCGCCGCGGTACGCCGGCAGGACACCCTATCGGTGGAGGAACCGCTGGAGATCCGGGTCGGCCCGGCCGGCCCGGGCCGACGCCGGCCGCTCGCGGTCACCATGCGCACCCCCGGCGACGACATCGACCTGGCGATCGGCTTCCTGCTCACCGAGGGGCTGATCCGGTCGACCGGGGACGTGCTCACCGCCCAGCTCTGCGCCGGGGCGGAGACCCCGAACACCTACAACGTGGTCGACGTGGTGCTCGCCCCGGGCGTGCCGGAACCCACCACCGATCCGTCGCGGAACTTCTACACCACCAGTTCGTGCGGGGTCTGCGGCAAGGCCAGCATCGAGGCGGTACGGACCCGGTCGCCGTACCCGGTGGTGGAGGACCCGCTCACCGTCCGGGCGGACGTGCTCGCCGCGCTGCCGGACCGGTTGCGCGCGGCCCAGCGGACCTTCGACCGCACCGGTGGGCTGCACGCGGCGGGGCTGTTCACCGCCGACGGCGAGCCGGTGGTGCTGCGCGAGGACGTCGGCCGGCACAACGCGGTGGACAAGGTGGTCGGCTGGGCGGTGCGGGAACGCCGCCTCCCGCTGGCCGGGCACCTGCTGCTGGTCTCCGGCCGGGCCAGCTTCGAGCTGACCCAGAAGGCGTGGATGGCCGGCGTACCGCTGCTCGCGGCCGTCTCCGCGCCCAGCTCGCTCGCCGCCGACCTGGCCGCGGAGGCCGGGATGACGCTGGTCGGCTTCCTGCGCGGCCGGACGATGAACGTCTACGCCGGCGGGCACCGGGTGCTCGTCGGCTGACCGGCTCACCCGATGCCCCGCCGCACGTGCCGTCGGCGGCGGGGACGACGCCGGACCACGCCCGGCTCACCCACCGCCGGCCAGCCGTCCAGCTCGGACGGGGGCACGCCGCGCCGGAGCAGGTCGTCGAGGAGTTGGGCCAGGGAGTAGTCGGGGTGGACGGCCAGCGCGCGCTCCAACGCCACCGCGGCCAGGGCCCCCTGCCCGGCCCGCCAGGCGGCGAAGGCCAGCAGGCTCGCCGGCGCCGCGATCAACTCCTCCTCGGCGCGGCGCAGCACGTCGCCCCACAGGCTGATGTCCTCCTCCCGGCCGTCGGTGCGTTCCCAGGCGTGGTCGCGGACCGGGAGATGGGTCAGGAGCAGGCTCAGCCAGGCCACCTCCTCGTCGGTGAGCCGGGTGCCCCGGCGGTACGCGCGAAAGGCTTCCCGGACGGCGGCGACCCCGGCCCCCCGGACCGAGCGACCGCCGAGCAGGTCGGCGGCGGGCGCCTCCGCCAGCAGGGTGAGCAGCCGCCGCTCGGCCCGGACGCCGGCCCGCCGCATCGCCGCCCGGTCCTGCCCGTCGGCCGGCCCCACCTGGGCGGTGAGGGCGGCCCGGTCGGGGAGCGCCACCTGACCGGCGAAGACCGCGGCCGCGCTGACCTCGCTGCTGCCCGGGTCGTACGGGGTGCCGTCGGGCGGGCAGCACGCCGCCTCGGCGCAGAGGTACGACCAGTACCGACCGGCGGTCACCCGCAGCGCGTCCAGCACGGTGAGGCCGGCCGTGGTGAGTGCCGCGCGGACCGCGTCCACGGCCGGGGTGACGCGGTCGGCCGGGCCGTACCCGATGACGGTGGCGGCGTCGGCGTCCTGCCGGCCGAGGACGTCGCCGAGGTGGCCGGCGGGCAGCCGGGGGTCGGCGCCACGGTCGGGCAGGTCGGCGCGGGCGGCGAAGACGACCCGCTGGGCCCGCATCGCCACCACCACCACGCTGTCGGCGGGATGAAAGCCGAGCAGGTACGGCACGGCGGCGAGGAGGTCGGCGGGCGAGCGGACGGTGAGCCGGGGGCGGTCGGTCGCGGTCATGCCGGCAGCCTGCGGCCCCCGGGACGCGCCCGACAGACCCTGTGGACGACACTCGGGTTATCCACAGACACGGAGAGTGTTCCTGCAGGTGGCACGGATTTGGCGGGTTCGGAATCCACCCGGGCGCTCGCGGAACGGCTACCTTGCGCTGATGGACCTGGCATACCTGCGGGCGCATCCGGAGCACCTGCCGACGTTCCTGACCCACCAGCGGATCCGGGAGACGCCGGTCTCCGGCGGGGACGTCTGCGCCGCCTCCCGGCTCACCCTCGACGACGGCCACTCCGTCTTCGCCAAGACCTGGCCCGAGCGGGCCGGCCGACCGGCGCCCGAGGGCTTCTTCGCCAGCGAGGCCGCCGGGCTGCGCTGGCTGCGCGCGGCGGGCACGGTGGCCGTACCGGAGGTGGTGGTGGCACTGCCGGAACTGCTCGCGCTGGACTGGGTGGAGCCGGGCGAGCCGTCCCCGGAGGCGGCCGAACGGTTCGGCCGGGAGCTGGCCGGGATGCACCGGGCCGGGGCGTCCGCGTTCGGCGCCGACTGGCCCGGCTTCATCGGCCCGCTAGAGCAGGACAACACCCCCGACGAGGGGCCCTGGCCGGACTGGTTCGCCCGGCGCCGGCTGCTGCCGTACCTGGAACTGTCGGTGGACGGCGGCGCGCTCGGCGGCGCGGAGGCCGCGCTGGTGGAGCGGGTCGTCGCCCGGATCGGCGAGTTCGGCGGCGCCGAGCCGCCGGCCCGGCTGCACGGCGACCTGTGGCCGGGGAACGTGCTCTGGGGCGCGGACGACCGGGCGTGGCTGGTCGACCCGGCGGCGCACGGCGGGCACCGGGAGACCGACCTGGCCCAGCTGGCCCTCTTCGGCGGGACCCCGCACCTCGACCGGATCGTGAGCGCCTACCGGGAGGAGTGGCCGCTGGCCGACGGCTGGCGGGAACGGCTGTCGCTGCACCAACTCCACCTGCTGCTGGTGCACACCGCCGCGTTCGGCGCGGCCTACCGCGACGCGGTCGCCCGGGCCGCCCGAGCCGCGCTGGGCGGGACCGGCCGCGCTACGGTCGACGGGTGACCGCCGCCCCGACCGACGGCGTCCTCGTCGACCGGTACGGCCGCGTCGCCCGGGACCTGCGCGTCTCGCTGACCGACAAGTGCAACCTGCGCTGCACGTACTGCATGCCGGCGGAGGGGCTGCCCTGGCTGGCCGGGCCGCAACTGCTCGGCGACGACGAGATCGTCCGACTTATCCGGGTCGCCGTGGACCGGCTCGGGGTGACCGAGGTCCGCTTCACCGGCGGCGAGCCGCTGATCCGACCGGGGCTGGCCGGCATCGTCGCCGCGGTGGCCGCGCTGACGCCCCGCCCCCGGATCTCCCTCACCACCAACGGCATCGGCCTGGGCCGGCTCGCGCCCACGCTGCGCGAGGCCGGGCTGGACCGGGTCAACGTGTCGCTGGACACCCTGGACGGCGACCGGTTCACCCGGCTGACCCGGCGGGACCGGCTGGCCGACGTGCTCGCCGGGCTGGTCGGCGCCGCCGCCGCCGGGCTCACCCCGGTGAAGGTCAACTCCGTGCTGATGCGGGGCGTCAACGACGACGAGGCTCCGGCGCTGCTGCGGTTCGCCCTCGACCACGGCTACGAGCTGCGGTTCATCGAGCAGATGCCACTGGACGCCCAGCACGGCTGGGACCGGGCCACCATGGTCACCGCCGACGAGATCCTGGCCTCGCTGGCCGGCGAGTTCGCCCTGACGGCCGACCCGGCCGAGCGGGGCGCGGCCCCCGCGGAGACCTGGCTGGTCGACGGCGGGCCGGCCCGGGTCGGGGTGATCGCCAGCGTGACCCGCCCGTTCTGCGGCGACTGCGACCGGACCCGGCTCACCGCCGACGGTCAGGTCCGGGCCTGCCTCTTCGCCACCGAGGAGTCCGACCTGCGCGGCGCGCTGCGCGCCGGGGCGGACGACGCCGAGCTGGCCCGCCGCTGGCAGGCGGCGATGCGGGGCAAGCGCGCCGGGCACGGCATCGACGACCCCGCCTTCCTGCAACCGGCCCGCCCGATGTCGGCGATCGGAGGCTGAGCCGTGGACCTCACCGTCCGCTACTTCGCCGGGGCCCGGGCCGCCGCCGGCCGTACCGAGGAGACCGCCGCCGCGGGCCGGTCGTTGGACGAACTGGTCGGTGCACTCGCCGAGCGGCACGGGCCGCGGCTGGCCGCCGTGCTGGAGGTGGCGAGTTTCCTGGTCGACGGGGTGCACTGCCATGATCGTCGGGCACCGTTGCCGGCCGGGGTCACGATCGACGTGCTGCCCCCCTTCGCGGGCGGCTGAGAGAGGGCTGGCATGTTGGCGATTCTGGCGTTCGTGGCCACCCTGGCCCTGATCACCGGTCTGATCCACTTCTACCTGTGGAAGCGGCTGGTCAAGGACACCACCCGTCCGGGGCGGTGGCGGCGGATCGGCGGCGTGGCCGCGCTGGTGCTGGCGCTGCTCGTACCGGCCACGATGGCCGGCACCCGGGCCGTCGGGGCGTTCTGGCTGGCCTGGCCGGGCTACCTCTGGCTGGCGGTGATGTTCTACCTGCTGGTCCTGCTGCTGGTGCTGGAAGTGCCGATGGCGGTCGCCCGGCTGGTGCTGCGCCGCCGGTCGGCGGTCGCCGAGTCGACCGCCGCCGCGCCGGAACCGGTGCTGGTCGGGGCGGCCGGCACCGCCGACCCGCCGGCCGTCGAGGCCATCGAGGCCGTCGAGGCCGTCGACCAGCCGGACCACGACGCCTCGCGCCGGCTGCTGCTCGCCCGGGGCGCGGCGATCTTCGCCGGTCTCACCGCCGCCGGCGTCACCGGGTACGGCGTCCGCACCGCGATGGGCCCGCCCGAGCTGGACCGGGTCCGCATCCCGCTGGCCAGGCTGCCGCGCGGCATGGACGGCCTGCGGATCGCCACCGTCTCCGACATCCACCTCGGGCCGCTGCGCGGACGGGAGCACACCGAACGGATCGTGGCCGCGATCAACCGCCTCGACGCCGACCTCGTCGCGGTCGTCGGCGACCTGGTCGACGGCTCGGTCGCCGAACTGGGCGAGGCGGCGGCGCCGCTGCGCGGCCTGCGCTCCCGGTACGGCAGCTTCTTCGTCACCGGCAACCACGAGTACTACTCCGGCGTGGAGGAGTGGGTCCAGGAGGTGGACCGGCTCGGCCTGCGGGTGTTGCAGAACCAGCGGCAGGAGATCCACGCCCGGGGCGGTGTGCTGGACCTGGCCGGCGTCAACGACGTGACCGCCGCCGGCACCGGCCTGGCCGCGCCCGCCGACTACGCGGCCGCGCTCGGCGACCGCGACCCGAGCCGCCCGGTGGTGCTGCTGGCCCACCAGCCGGTCGCCGCGCACGAGGCGGCCAGGTTCGGCGTCGACCTCCAACTCTCTGGGCACACCCACGGCGGTCAGATCGTGCCGTTCAACCTGGCCGTCGGGCTCCAGCAGCCGGTCGTCTCCGGCCTCGGCGAGGTGGACGGCACCAAGGTGTACGTCACCAACGGCGCCGGCTTCTGGGGCCCGCCGGTGCGGGTCGGCGCCCCTCCCCAGATCACCCTCGTCGAGCTGCGCGCCCCGTAGCGCGACCGGGCGGCGGAGTCCAGCATCGGATTGCTCAGGTCACGCCTACGCGTGGCGGCGGGCGGGCAGTGGACCGGCCGTGACAGGATGCGGCGTGCCTCCGTTCAGCGCCGCACCCCCCGGTGGCGTTCCGCCGTTCGTCGCGGACCTGCACATCCACTCGAAGTACTCGCGCGCGTGCAGCCGCGATCTCACCCTGCCCAACCTCGGCTGGTGGGCCCGGCGCAAGGGCATCGGAGTGCTCGGCACCGGGGATTTCACCCACCCCGCCTGGTACGACCATCTGCGCGAGACGCTGCAGCCGGCCGAGCCGGGGCTCTACCGGCTCAGCCCCGAGGCGGAGCGGGACATCGCCCGCGGGCTGCCGCCCCGGCTGGCCAGCGAGGCGGAGGCGGACCCGGTCCGGTTCATGCTCAGCGTGGAGATCTCCACCATCTACAAGCGGGACGACCGGACCCGGAAGGTCCACCACCTGATCTACCTGCCCGACCTGGACGCGGTGGCGAGGTTCAACACGGCGCTGGGCCGGATCGGCAACCTCGGCTCGGACGGCCGGCCGATCCTCGGCCTGGACTCCCGGGACCTGCTGGAGATCACCCTGGAGGCCAGCAGCGAGGGCTACCTGGTCCCGGCGCACATCTGGACGCCCTGGTTCTCCGCGCTCGGCTCGAAGTCCGGCTTCGACGCGATCGCCGACTGCTACGCCGACCTGGCCGAGCACGTCTTCGCGGTGGAGACCGGCCTCTCCTCCGACCCCGAGATGAACTGGCGGGTCGGCAGCCTGGACCGCTACCAGCTCGTCTCCAACTCCGACGCGCACTCCCCGCCGGCGCTGGCCCGCGAGGCGACGGTCTTCGCCTCCGGCCGCGACTACTTCGCGATCCGCGAGGCGCTGCGCACCGGCGACGGGCTGGCCGGGACGATCGAGTTCTTCCCGGAAGAGGGGAAGTACCACGCGGACGGGCACCGGCTGTGCGGCGTCAACTGGTCGCCGGAGCGGACCAGGCTGGCCGGTGGCCGCTGCCCGGAGTGCGGCAAGCCGCTGACCGTCGGCGTGCTGAGCCGGGTCGAGGAGCTGGCCGACCGGCCGGAGGGGCACCGCCCCGCGCACGCCCGCGAGGTCACCCACCTGGTGCCGCTGGCCGAGATCGTCGGCGAGATCAACAAGGTGGGCGCGCGCGCCAAGAAGGTCGAGGGGAAGCTCAACGAGCTGGTCGCGGCGCTCGGCCCGGAGCTGGACATCCTCATCCGTACCCCGCTGGACGAGATCGGGCGGGTCGGCGGCGAACTGCTGGCCGAGGGCATCGGCCGGCTGCGCCGCGGCGACGTCCGCCGGGTGCCGGGCTACGACGGCGAGTACGGCGTGATCACCCTCTTCGACCCGGCCGAGCTGGGCGCGAAGGCGACGGGGACGCAGGCGGAGACGCTCTTCGACGTACCCGTGCCGGTGCAGCGGCGGCCCGCGGAGCCGGCGGTGAAGGCGAAGGCCCGACGCCCGGCGGCGCCGAAGGCCGAGCCGAAGCGGAAGGCCGTCCCGCCGCCCCTGCCGCCGATCGCGCCGGCGCCCTCGCCGCACGAGCCGTTCGAGCCGATGCTCGCCGGCATGGAGGAGGTCGGCACCGGCCTGCTCGACCGGTTGGACGCGATGCAGCGGGTGGCCGCGTCCGCGCCGGGTGGTCCGCTGCTGATCGTGGCCGGCCCCGGTACCGGCAAGACCCGGACGCTGACCCACCGGATCGCGTACCTCTGCGCGGAGCTGAACGTCTTCCCCGAGCAGTGCCTGGCGATCACGTTCACCCGGCGGGCCGCCGAGGAGCTGCGGCACCGCCTCGACGGGCTGCTCGGCCCGGTGGCCGAGGACGTCACCGTCGGCACGTTCCACTCCCTCGGGCTGACCATCCTGCGCGAGAACGCGGAGGCCGCCGGGCTTCCGGCGAGCTTCCGGATCGCCGACGACGCGGACCGGGCGGCCGCCCGTACCGAGGCCGGGGACGACCCGGACCGCTACACCGCGCTGCTGCGCAAGCAGGACCTGGTCGACCTGGACGAGCTGCTGACCCTGCCGGTGGCGCTGCTGCGGGCCGACAAGAAGCTGGTGCGTGCCTACCGCGAGCGCTGGCGGTGGATCTTCGTCGACGAGTACCAGGACGTCGACGCGGTCCAGTACGAGCTGCTGCGCCTGCTCAGCCCCGCCGACGGCAACCTCTGCGCGATCGGCGACCCGGACCAGGCGATCTACTCGTTCCGGGGTGCGGACGTGGGCTACTTCCTGCGCTTCTCGCAGGACTTCACCGACGCCCGGCTGGTCCGGCTGAACCGCAACTACCGCTCGTCGGCACCGATCCTGGCCGCCGCCGTGCAGGCCATCGCGCCGTCGTCGCTGGTGCGCGGCCGCCGGCTCGACCCGGCCCGGCTCGACCCGGAGGCCCCGCTGGTCGGTCGCTACCCCGCGGCCTCCGTCTCCGACGAGGCCGATTTCGTGGTACGCACCATCGACGAGCTGGTCGGCGGCCTCTCCCACCGGTCGCTCGACTCGGGGCGGATCGACGGCCGATCGACCACGCTGTCCTTCTCCGACATCGCGGTGCTCTACCGCACCGACTCGCAGGCCGCCCCGATCGTGGACGCCCTCGCCCGGGCGAACATCCCGGTGCAGAAGCGCTCGCACGACCGGCTGCGGGACCGGCCCGGGGTGACCGCCATCGCCCGGGAACTGCGGCACGCCGACGGCCTCGGCGGCGGCCTGCCCGCCCGGGTACGCCTCGCCGGTCAGGTGCTCGCCGAGCGGTTCGCCGCACCCACCCTGGACGGCTCCGGCGCGGTACGCCCCGAGGACGTCCGCACGGCGGTGGACCTGCTCACCCCGCTGGCCCGCCGCTGCGGCGACGACCTGGGGCTGTTCCTGTCCCAGCTCGCCACCGGCGCGGAGGTCGACGCGCTCGACCCGCGCGCCGAGGCGGTCACCCTGCTCACCCTGCACGCCGCCAAGGGGCTGGAGTTCCCGGTGGTCTTCCTGGTCGGGGCCGAGGACGGGCTGCTGCCGCTGCGCTGGCCCGGCACCGAGCCGGACGCCGACGCGGTCGCCGAGGAGCGGCGGCTCTTCTTCGTCGGCCTGACCCGCGCCCAGGACCGGCTCTACGTCAGCCACGCCGCCCACCGGGTGCGGCACGGGTCGGAACGGGAGTGCCGGCCGTCGCCGTTCCTCGACGTGATCGACCCCGGGCTGTTCGAGCGCTTCGGCGAGACCGAGCCCCGCCGCCCGAAGGACCGCCAGCTCCGCCTGATCTGATCGGCCGGCTGAGCTGGCCACCGGTTGGCTGGTTGCGGTGGTGGTGAAGGGCATTGCCCCGGTGAGCAATATGCCTGTCAGGCATATTTGTGCCGGACAGGCATATCACTCGCGGCGGCATCAGCCGGGGGCTCCGCGACACGCCACACCACGTCAAGCCCGTCCGGGTCGTCGCCCCGGGCTCAGGCGAACAGCACGGCCAGCCAGGCGCCGGCGAGCAACGCCGGACCGAACGGCAGGGCGGTGTCCCGGCGTACCCGGCGGGCGGCCAGCAGGGCGAGCACCACCACGCCGTTGAGCAGGTGCGGCAGGACCAGCCCGACTCCCAGGGTCGACCAGCCCAGCCAGCCGAGCGGCAGGCCGAGGGCGGCGGCGAGCTTCACGTCGCCGAAGCCGAGCCGGGCGCCGGGCAGCAGCGCCAGCACCACGTACCCGGCGAAGGAGAGCGCGGCCCCGGCGAGGGCGACCGCCAGGCGACCCGGCGTGCCGGCGGCGAGCGCGGCCACGCCGAGGCCGGCGGCGCCGCCGAGGCCGGCCGCGCCCACCAGCGGGTCGGGCAGCCGCAGGCAGGCCAGGTCGACCACCGCCAGCACCACACCGGAGCCCGCCACCAGCAGGTACGCCGGCAGGGCCGGATCCGGCCCGAGTGCGGCGGCCAGCCCGGCGAACACCACCGCCCCGACGAGGGCCCAGCCGCTCGCCGACCAGGCCGGGGTGGGGGCGGACGGGTCCGGGGTGGGGGCGAACCGGCGGGCGACCGACGGTGCCGTCGCGCCGACGAGCGCGCCGCACAGCGCGGCGGAGGTCACCAGCCCGAAGGACACGGGCCGGGACGTTACCGGTGCGCCGGTTCCGTGGCTGCCCCGTCGGCGGCCTCCGCCGCCGGCCGCCGGGGTCGCTCGGTGCTCACCACCAGCGCCACGCCGGCCACGATCACGGCGCCGCCGAGCAGCACCTGCGCGGTGACCGGCTCGGCGGCCAGCAGCGCGCCGAGCCCGACCGCGACGGCCGGGTTGACGTAGGCGTACGTGGCGACCAGTGAGATGGGCGCGTGGTGCAGCAGCCAGACGTACGCGGTGAAGGCGACCAGCGAGCCGGCCACCATCAGGTACGCCAGCGCCGCCCAGGACCGGGCGGTCACCTCGGCCGGCGAGAAGTCCCGCAGCTCGCCCCGGGCCAGCGCGAACACGGCGAGCGCCGCCGCGCCGGCGAACATCTCGTACACGGTGGCGACGAACGGGTCGGCGGGCATGGACAGCCGGCCGGAGAGGAACGAGCCGACCGACCAGCAGGTGGCCGCGGCGACCACGGTGAGCGCGCCGGCCAGCGGCACCGCGCCCGTACCGCCGGTGGGGAGCACCAGCAGCACCAGGCCGAGGAAGCCGAGCGTCACCCCGCCGAACGTCCAGCCGGGCGGCCGGTCGCCGGTGGTCGTGCGGAGCAGCACCACCAGCAGCGGGACGGTGGCCACCAGCAGCGCGGCGATGCCCGACGGCACGGCCACTCCGGGCGGACCCGACTCGGCGAGCACCACCAGGCCGTTGCCGCAGGCCAGCAGCAGCACCCCGACCAGGGCGGCGGAGCCGAGCTGGCGCCGGCCGACCCGCAACGCCCCCGGGCCGCGACGCAGCCGCAGGACGACGGCGAGCACCAGCCCGGCGACGGCGAACCGGAGGGCGGCCGAGGCGAGCGGCGGCATGGACTCCACGGCGATCCGGATGCCGAGATAGGTGGAGCCCCACAGGACGTAGACCAGCACCAGCGCCGTCCAGATCAGGCCGGCCCGGTTCGAAGTCGCACTCGCGGGAGGTGAGCTCATCGGTGGACCACGCTACGGTGACCAGGACGTCGGTGTCCCGCGCGGGTGGCCGGCCTCTCAGCACCGAGTACGCAGGAGGCGTGCATGGCGAACTACGGACCACCGGGCGGCGGTGCCCCGGAGCCGTGGGGTGGGCGACGCCCCGAGGACGCGTACGGCGCCGCACCGGATCCGCGTGGCACACCTGGTTGGGGCGAGCCGCACGCCGGCTACCAGCCCCACCCGCAGGCCGGATACGCGGCCACCGAGGTCCAGCCGCCCACCGGGGCGTACCGGTCGGCCGGCCCGACCGCGTACCCCGGTGACCCGACGCCGCCGCGCCCGAAGCGGGGTCGGGGTCCGCTGGTCGCGGTGCTGGCCGTGCTGGCGGTGTTCGTGCTCGGCGGCGCCGCGACGCTGTGGTACCTGGCCGGTCGGGACGACGAGTCGGCGTCGACCGCCGCGTCGACCGCGTCCGCGGAGCCGGGCGCGGCGCTGCCCGGGCCGGCCGAGCCGGTGCCCACCACCCCCGCGCCGGCTTCCTCCGCCGACCCGCGCTTCGTCAAGGCGGGGCAGTGCGTCCGCAACGAGGGCCCGTCAGGTGGCAAGCCGAAGCTGCTGATCAGCGCCTGCGCCCCGAAGACGTACCAGGTGCTGCGGCGCTTCGACGGGGAGACCAGCGGTGAGAAGGACGCCGAGGCGAAGTGCGCCGAGGTGGCGGGCTACACCAACTGGTACTTCTTCGACAGCGAGCTGGACACCCTCGACTTCGTCCTCTGCCTGAAGCAGCGCTGATTCCCTCCCTCAGTGGCGGAAACGAGACCAATCTAAAGCTGTCTAGCGTCCAGGCTAGACAGGGCTAGCTTTCTGTCGAGACCGGGAGACACGCCGGTAGCGCCGTCTACGCATCTCTAGTCTCGCGGCTAGACGGCCCGATACTGTGCGATGCGTGGATCCCGTCCGCAACCCGTACGCCCCCGGCGCCGGTCAGCGCCCGCCCGAACTCGCCGGCCGGGGGCGGGAGCTGGACGTCTTCGACGTGGTCCTGGAACGCATCGCCCGGGGCCGCCCCGAGCGGAGCCTGATGCTCACCGGGCTGCGGGGCGTCGGCAAGACCGTGCTGCTCAACACCCTCCGCTCGCAGGCGATCAACGGCCTCTGGGGCACCGGCAAGATCGAAGCCCGGCCGGACCAGTCACTGCGCCGGCCGGTGGCCGCCGCCCTGCACATGGCGGTCCGCGAGCTGGCCCCCCGGCACCGCGCCCCGGACCGGATCGACGCCTTCCTCGGCGTGCTCAAGGCGTTCGCCCAGCGCTCCGCGCCGACCGGGCGCGGGGGCGCCGCCCCGAAGCTGCGCGACCGGTGGCAGCCCGGCATCGACGTGCCGGCGAGCAGCGGCCGGGCCGACTCCGGCGACATCGAGATCGACCTGGTCGAGCTGCTCAGCGACGCGGCGGGGGTGGCCGCCGACGTGGGCACCGGGATCGCCGTCTTCATCGACGAGATGCAGGACCTCGGCGCGGAGGACGTCTCCGCGCTCTGCGCCGCCTGCCACGAGCTGTCCCAGCTCGGCGCGCCGCTGATCGTGGTCGGCGCCGGCCTGCCGCACCTGCCCGCCGTGCTCAGCGCCGCGAAGTCCTACTCCGAGCGGCTCTTCCGCTACCAGCGCATCGACCGGCTCGACCGGATCGCCGCCGACCAGGCGCTCTGCGCGCCGGCCGAGCGGGAGCAGGTCGAGTACGAGCAGAAGGCCCTCGACCTGCTGTACGAGAAGTCCGGCGGCTATCCCTACTTCGTCCAGGCGTACGGGAAGGCGACCTGGGACCACGCGCCCCGCTCGCCGATCACCGCCGCGGACGTCCGGGTGGCCGCGCCCGAGGCGGAGGCCGAGCTGGCGGTCGGCTTCTTCGGCTCCCGGTTCGAGCGGGCCACCCCGGCCGAGCGCGAGTACATGCGCGCCATGGCGACCCTGTCCCTGGTGGAAGGGGAGGACGACGGCGGCGGCCGGGACGACATGGACGCGGCCGTGCCGACCGCGGAGATCGCCCGGGCGCTGGGGCGCAAGCCGGCCAGCCTCTCCCCGGCCCGGGACGCGCTGATCAAGAAGGGGCTGATCTACTCCGGCGAGCGGGGCACGGTCGCCTTCACCGTCCCGCACTTCGGCCGCTACCTGCGTACCCAGCCGGCCTGACCGCCGCCTCGGGCCTCCCTCGGTGGGGTCAGACGCGGGACCAGGGTGCCGGGAAGAACACCTCGCCACGCGGCGGCGGCCCCTCGCCGCTGGTGCTCGCCGGCAGCGTCAGCGCCTGCCACGGCTCCCCCAGCCCCGACCACGGGCCGGTCAGGCCCATCCGGTCGGCCCGGGTGAACCCGAAGCGCCGGTAGTAGGCGGGGTCGCCGAGCACCACCACCAGGCGCTCGCCCAGCTCGGTCGCCGCGTCCAGCACGGCCTGCACCGCCGCGGTGCCGTGCCCGACCCGCTGCCGGTGCGGGGCCACCGCGACCGGCCCGAGCGCCAGCGCCGGGGCGCGGACGCCGTCGGACCGGACGAAGACCCGGCTGAGCAGGGCGTACCCGACCACCTCGCCGCCGTACTCGGCCACCATCGCCAGCTCGGGAATCCACGCGTCGCTGTCGCGCAACTCGTCGACGAGCGCCACCTCGCCCGGGACGGCGGCGTCCGGGCGGGCGAAGGCGGCGGCCAGCACCATCCGGACCGGGCCAGTGTCCGCCGGGTCCTCGGGGCGCAGCCGCAGGGTCGTCACCCGCGCGACGTTACCGGTCGGGGCGGGTCCATCAGCGACGGTCGCTCGGATCGGCGTGGCGTCGCGTCCATGTCGGCCGATCCGGATCGGCCGTTGTCCGGGTAGCCGGCGCCCCGACGGGGTATGACTGATCCATGAAACCCGTGCGCTCCCTCGCCCGCGTCATGTTGAGCGGCATCTTCGTGGTCAGCGGCGCCCGCAACTTCCAGCAGCCCCAGCGCCTCGTGCCGGCCGCCCAGCCGATCACCGACCGAATCGCTCCGTTGATCTCCAACGCCGCGCCGCAACTCCCCACCGACACCATGACACTGATCCGCGCCAATGCCATGGCGCAACTGGTCGGCGGTCTGATGCTGGCCACCGGAAGGTTCACCCGGCCGGCCGCGCTCATCCTCGCCGGCACGCTGGTGCCGTCCACCGCGGCCGGGCATCCCTTCTGGAACAACGACGACCCGACGGTGCGCACCAACAACCAGATCCACTTCCTGAAGAACCTCGGCCTCTTCGGCGGCCTGCTGCTCGCCGCCGCCGACACCGAGGGGAAGCCGGGCCTGCGCTGGCGGACCGGTCACCGCATCGGCCACTCTCGACGTTCCGTGACCCGCGCGATGCGTACCGCCCGACGGGAAGCCCGGATCGCCGTCCGCTCGGCGTCCGCGGCCCGGCGACTTCCAGGCTGACCTGCGTCGATACGGCCACCACCCCCCGCAAGGCCGCGAATCACCTGAACCACCCGACTGCCGTTAACGCGGTGGAAATGTCAAAAACATGTGTGGGATCGGACACGGTCGCATAACGCGGGAGGCATCAACGTGAGGCGCCGTTCTAGGCTCCGTACCGGACCTGGACGGGTAGGACGATTTTGGTACGGGGGTGGCCACGCCATGCCGGCGATCGTCGGTAGACGGCTGGACCGTCTCGCCCCAGTCCGTCGCGCAACGCGTGGGATCGATCGTAAGACAGTCGTACGGATCGGCGTCGTGGCCGCCGTCGCCTACGCCGCATGGCTCGCCATCGGTGCTTTCGGGCGGCCGTACAACTTCTTCGACATGAAGATCTACCACGGCGCGGTGGTGTGGTGGGCGAGCGGTCACGAGCTGTACGAGTTCATCGCGCCCACCACCACCCTCGGGTTCACCTACCCGCCGTTCGCCGCGCTGATGATGCTGCCGATGGCCCGGCTGCCGATCGAGGCGGCAGGCTGGATCAACGCGGTGGGCAGCATCGCCGCCCTGGCCCTCGTGCTGGCCGCGCTGCTGCGCCCGATCGTGGATCGGCTCGGCTGGCCGCTCTGGTTCAGCGTGGGCATCGCGACGTCGATGTCAGTCGCCATCGAACCGGTCCGGGAAACCCTCGGGTACGGCCAGGTCAACCTGCTGCTCTTCGCGCTGATCATGGCCGACCTGGTCGGGTTGCGCTGGCGGTCCCGGCGCGGCACCCACGGCCGCCCGACCGACGGCCCGTTCGTGCGCTTCCTCTACAGCGGATCGTGGGCCGGCATGGGCATCGGCCTGGCCACCGCCGTCAAGCTGACCCCCGCGCTCTTCATCGTCTACCTGCTGATCACCCGGCAGTGGCGGACGGCGGCCACCGCCGTCGCCACCACCATCGGCGTGACGCTGGGGACGTTCGCGCTGGTCGGGACGGAGTCCCGGGCCTACTTCGGCGGCGTGCTCTGGCAGACCGAGCGGGTCGGCGCGGCCGACATGACGCCCAACCAGTCGCTGGCCGGCCTGCTCGCCCGGCTGTACGACTCGATCGAGACGCCCGGCCTGCTGTGGCTGTCGTTCTCGGTGCTGATCCTGGCGGTCGGGCTCTCCCGGGCCGCCACCGCCCGGGCCGACGGCGACGAACTGACCGCGTTCACCCTGGTCGGGCTGACCGCCAACGTGATCAGCCCGATCTCCTGGACGCACCACCTGGTCTGGGTCATCCCGGCAATCGTCGTGCTCGCCGACGCCGCCGTACGCCGTCGCGAGGCGAGCCGGGGCCTGGCGCTGCGGGCCGGCCAGGCGTCCTCGTACGGGGGGCCGCCCGGGGTCAACGGGCTGCGCCCGCCGATCTGGTACCCGACGCTGACCGGCCTGCGGCACGCCGTCGCGGCGGCGGGGCTCTACCTGCTCTTCCTCGTCTCGCCCATCTGGCCGTACGAGCACCAACTGCCCGAGGTGTCGCACTACCAGGACGGGCTCCTCGGGGCGCTGCTGGAGAACTCCCTCGCGCTGGCGCTGATCGTGCTGGTCGCCGCGCTGCCCTGGCGGCCGGGCGCCGAGCCGGCCTTCTACACCGACCGGCTCTCCCGCACCGCCGCCGTCCCCGCCCGCCGCTGACCCCTCCCACCCCTGCCAACACTTTCAGAGAAAGAGTGGCTGTCCGACGCGGAACAGCCACTCTTTCTCTGAAAGTGCGCAAACCAGGGGACGGCGGGGACGGGCGGTGGGGCGGGAGGCCCGGTCAGGGGCAGTTGACCCATTCCTCGGTGCCGTCGGCGAACAGCTGCCGCTTCCAGATCGGCAGCCGCGCCTTGACCTCGTCGACCAGGCGGGCGCAGGCCGCGAAGGCCGCGGCGCGGTGCGCGGTGCTGACCGCGGCGACCAGGGCCACGTCACCGATCTCCAGCCGGCCGATCCGGTGCGACACCGCGACCGCGTACACGTCGGGGTCGGCGGCGACCTCGGCGGCGACCTCGCGCAGCACGTCGGCGGCGCTCGGGTGGCCCTCGTACTCCAGCAGGGTGACGGGGCGGCCATGGTCGTGGTCGCGGACCACGCCCTGGAAGGAGACCACCGCGCCGGCCCGGCGGTCGGCGACCGCCGCCTCGTGCGCGGCCAGGTCGAGCGGCTGGTCGGTGACCGCGAGGACGGTCACCGTGGGACCGGCGGTCACCACGAGCGCTCCCCGGGCAGCAGCGGCAGCGGTACGACCGGCACCCGCGCCCCGACCTCGCCGGTGGTGCCCGGACGGATCACCGCGAACCCGTCGGCGCCGGCCAGCCCGCGCAGCATCGACGAACCGACGTGGCGCAGCGGGTGGGCGGTGCCGGCGGCCCGGTCCAGCCGGACCAGGGCCAGGTGGGTGTAGTCGCCGCGGCCTGGCACCGGCTCGGCGAGCGTGGCGTGCGGCAGCGCCGGCATCGGCCGGCCGGTCAGCCCGGCGAGCAGCGGCGCGACCAGCGAGACCAGGGCGACGATCGCGGACTGCGGGTTGCCCGGCAGGCCGGCGACGAAGCGGACCCGGCCGTCGGCGCCGGCCAGCCGGGCCAGCAGCATCGGGAAACCCGGACGGACCGCGACCGTGTTGACCACGTAGTCCGCGCCCAGCGCCTCCAGCGCGGGGTGCAGGTGGTCGACCGGGCCGTGCATCGTCCCGCCGGTGGTGCAGACCAGGTCCGCGTTGGCCAGCGCGGACCGCAGGGCCGCCACGTGCGCGGAGAGGGTGTCCGCCACCGGGCCGACCACGTCGGAGGAGCGGACCTGGCAGCCGTACCGGCGCAGCCAGGCCGGCACCGCCGGGCCGAGCGCGTCGCGTACCCGGCCGGCGTCGGGCGGGCCGGCGGTCAGCAGCTCGTCGCCGAAGACCAGCAGCGCGGCCCGGGGCCGCCGACGCACCCGCAGCTGATCGTGGCCGCAGGAGGCGGCCAGCCCGATCAGCGCCGGGTCGACCGGCGTGCCGGCGGGGAGCAGTTCCTCACCCGCGTACGCCTCCTCGCCCGGCTGCCGCCACTCCGGGCTCGGCCGCGGCGTGCCGGCCACCCGCCCGTCGGCGGTACGGCTCGACTCCTCGACCCGGAGCACCGCGGTGGTGCCCTCGGGGACCATCGCGCCGGTGGCGATCTCGACGGTGGTGCCGTCGGCGGTCAGCGGATGCGGGGTGTTGCCGGCCAGCACCCGCCCGACGACGTCCCACGGGCCCTCGCCGCGCACCGCCCAGCCGTCCACGCCGGAGGTCGGAAAGGCGGGCAGGTCGGTCCGCGTGGTCAACGGCTCCGCCAGGGTGTGCCCGTCGGTGTCGGCGAGCGGCCGCTGGATCGCGGGGAGGGCGGCGGCGAGGCCCACCGCGTACACCCGGGAGCGGGCCTCCTCCCAGGCGGCCGGCGGGGGCGCCGCGACCTGCGCCGCGGCGGCGGCGGTTTCCGTGCTCACCGGGGGCCTCCGTTCACCGTCTGCGGTGCGCGCGGCACCTCCGCGCACCCACCGGGCGAGCCTAGCGCCGTGGACCGTGTGCCGGGTGTCAGTGGTCGCCGCCGCGCAACTGATCGACGGTGTGGACGAGGATGGGGCCGAGGACGGCGAGGCCGTCCCGCGCGCCGCCGGTCGACCCGGGCAGGTTGACCACGAGCATCCGGCCGGCCACGCCAGCGAGGCCCCGGGACAGGGCCGAGGTGGGAACCCGGTCGCGGCTGTGCGCCCGGATCGCCTCGGCGATGCCGGGAATCTCGTAGTCGAGCAGCGCCCGGGTCACGTCCGGCGTCCGGTCGGTGGGGGTGATTCCGGTGCCGCCGCTGGTCAGCACCACATCGACCCCGTCGGCCAGGGCGGCCCGCAACGCCTCGCCCACCGGCTCGCCGTCGGGGACCACCACCGGCTCGTCGACGACGCAGCCCAGCTCGCGCAGGCCGGCCACCAGCAGGGGGCCGCTGGTGTCGGCGTAGACGCCGGCGGCGGCCCGGTTGGAGGCCACCACCACCCGGGCCCGGATCACGGCCGGCCCTCCGGGCGGACCCACTCGCCGGTCCTGCCGCCCTCCTTGCGGAGCACCCGCACCGCGTCGACCGAGGCGGCCGGGTCGACCGCCTTGACCATGTCGACCAGGGCCAGCCCGGCCACCGCCACCGCGGTCAGCGCCTCCATCTCCACCCCGGTCCGGTCGGCGGTCCGCGCCGTCGCGGTGATCTCGACGGTGTCCTCGGTGAGTTGCAGGTCGACCGTCACGCCGTGCAGCGCGATCGGATGGCAGAGCGGGATCAGGTCGGGGGTGCGCTTGGCGCCCATGATGCCGGCGAGCCGCCCGACCGCGAGCGCGTCGCCCTTGGGCAGGCCGTCGCGGCGCAGCAGGTCGACCACCTCGGCGGTGGTGCGCAACCGGCCGGCGGCCACGGCGAGTCGGCCGGTGACCGGCTTGGCGGAGACGTCGACCATGCGGGCCGCGCCCGCCGGGTCGACGTGGGTGAGCTGCACGGAATCGGTCACGGTGGCGAGCCTATCCGCCGGGTACGACCGGGGCGGCACGCACGGAGGCCTCGTCGGTCTGATCCTGGCCACGGCCGGAACCGCCGTTCACCGACCTGCGGACACGCTGACGGGGGCGGCGACAAGAAACCGACGGCGGACAGGCAGCTCAAGCACCACTCGCAGGGGCCCGGGAAACCGGCGGCTACGAGAAGGGGCGCACCTCGACCCGCTCGGGGACCCCATCCGATCGACGCCGGTCGCGCGGACAGGCTGCCCACCCGATCATTGGCGTATCCCTCGACGTCACCAGGCGGCAGCACCGGGATGGTCCAATTCGTCGATGGAATTGGAAGCCGGCAAGGTCACACTAAAGACAGTTCACCAAGAGCCGGCCACCCCGTGGCCGACCAGCAGCAGCCCTCGGTTGTCGTCCAAGGCTCCGCCCGAGGGGACGCACGCGCTCCGCATGTAGCCACGAACAGAACGTTACAAATGAGTTGGAGTTCGCTGATATCGCGCATACCGACATTCATCCGTACAAGGCAGCGGTAACTGTCCATTAAGCTCTCCCCATTGGTTCACCGACAACAGCAATGGGGGTCATGATGAAGTCGCACGAATGGACCTGAGCAGAGTTCTAAAACCAGGTCGAGAGCAGTAAACTCGCGGAGCGCACAGCCATCGGTTACTGAATGAGGTCGATGGGTGACTCCACAACGACGACCCAATGGGACCGATCGGCGGTTGCTACCGCTAATCGGTCTCGTCGTCTTTCTGGCGACCGTCTCCGCCGTCGTGTCTGTCCTACATCTCGGCACCGGCGGATCAAGCGCGGGTCCGACGACCTGGCTCGCCCTGATCTCCCTGACCGCCGCCGGCTTCACCGTCAAGGTGCGGATCCGGATCAGAGCCAACAACCACGACATCGCGTGGACCGAGACTGCGATCGTCATCGGCCTCACCGTGGCACCCACCTCGACGGTGGTCCTCGCGACGGGTTGCGGCCTCGCCCTGGTCACGGCACTCGCTCGGATCCCCTCCATCCGGGCGACCTTCGGCGTCGGAAAGAACATGCTGGTGGCGGCGGCGACCGGCACGGTGCTTCACGCAGCCGGGTGGCAACTGGGCGAGGAGTCCGTGACTGCCACGATCCTGCCGCTGTCCCTCGCCTATCTGGCCGCGGTGCTGCTCGACGAGGTGGTCGCCCTCCCGGTCATCGCGATCGCCACCGGCGAGCGGGTGCGGGAACTGTTTCGGGAGGACTGGGGACTCCGGCTCACTTTCGCATTGGGTCGGCTGGTGGTGGTCCTCGGGACGTTCCTCATCCTGCGGGGCGACAGCCGGCTCCTGCTGGCGGTGCCGCCGCTGGTCCTCAGCCTCCACCTGCTCTACTCCAACCGGGTCAAGGCCCGCACCGAGCAGCAGGCCTGGCAGCGCCTCGCCCGGACCACGGACGCGCTCAACGTCGTCGACCTCAACAAGGTCCTCACCACGGCGGTCACTCAGGCCGCGGAGCTCTTCTCCGCCGATGAAGTGGAAATCGAGCTGCGCGCCGGCGGCCGCACGGTCCGCGGCGCCGGCGGCACCATCGGGTACGACGGGCCGGCCGGCGAGCCCAGCACGGTCGACGGTGCGGTGCTGCCGGCCCGGCTGGAGGGGCACGACGGCAGCGCCGACGTGGGTGTGCTGCGGCTGCGCTTCCGTGGGCCGGTCCAGCTCTCCGAGCGGGAGCAGTACACGCTGCGTACCTTCGCCTCGGCGCTCTGCACCGCGGTCCGCAACGCCCAGGCGTACGCCGAGCTGGCCCGGGCGGCCGCCGAGCACGCGCACGCCGCCACCCACGACGCGCTGACCGGCCTGGCGAACCGGCGACACCTGCTGGAGCGCGGCACCGAGCAGCTCAGCGCCCGGCACGCCGAGGGGGTGACCGCGCTGGTGCTGATCGACCTCAACCACTTCAAGGAGGTCAACGACACCCTCGGACACGCCGCCGGGGACCAGGTGCTGATGCAGGTCGCCGATCGGTTGCGGGCCGCCGCGCAGGGCGAGGACCTGGTGGCCCGCCTCGGCGGTGACGAGTTCGCCGTGCTGCTGCGCGGCCTGCCCGCCCCGGCGGTCGCCGCGCACCGGGCGGAGGCGCTGATCGGCACCCTGCACGAGCCGCTGGACGTGGATGGGATGCGGATCAGCGTCGAGGCCAGCGGCGGCATCGCCGTCGCCCCGGCCAGTGGCGGCATGCCCGAGCTGCTGCGCCGCGCCGACGTGGCGATGTACCAGGCCAAGCGGGCCGGCCAGCGGGTCTGCACGTACGCCCCGACCCGCGACACGGCCGACCTCGGCCGGCTCACCCTCGGCGGCGAGCTGCCCCGGGCGGTGGCCGACCACGAGTTCATCGTCAACTTCCAGCCGATCGTGGACCTGGGCACCGGCGAGGTGACCGGCGCGGAGGCGTTGGCCCGCTGGCACCACCCGACCCACGGAATGATCGACCCGCTGCGCTTCCTGGAGGCCGTGGAACGCTCCGGCCTGCTCCCCGCGTTCGCCGAGACGATCCTCGACCAGGCACTGCTGGCCGCCGTCAGCTGGCGGGAAGCCGGCTTCGACCTGCCGGTCTCGGTCAACGTCTCCCCGCGCAGCCTCCTCGACGCCCGCTTCCCCGGCGCGGTGCTGGCCCGGCTGCGGGCGCACGACCTCCCGCCCGACCGGCTGGTGCTGGAGCTGACCGAGACGCTGACCCTGAGCCAGCTCGACGTGGTGGACCGGGTGCTCAGCCGGCTGCGCGACTCCGGCGTCCGGCTGGCCCTGGACGACTTCGGCACCGGCTACTCCTCGCTCTCCCTGCTCTCCCGCATCCCCGTGCACGAACTTAAGATCGACCGCAGCTTCGTCACCGCGATGGAGGGCTCGGCGGAGGCGGCGGCGGTCATCCGCTCCACCCTCGACCTGGGCCGCAGCCTCGACCTGACGGTGGTCGCCGAGGGGGTGGAGAGCGAGCCGCAGCGCCGGGCGCTCTGGGAGCTGGGCTGCGCCGCCGGCCAGGGCCACCTCTTCGCCCGTCCGCTGCCCGCCGGCACCCTCCTCGCCACCCTGCACCGCGGCTCGGGTGGCCGCCCGGGCACCCTCGTCCCGCCGCTGCACGACACCGGCGCCGTCATCCGCCTCGCCCCCGGCCGCCGCCAGCCCGGCCGGAGCCGTCCCACGGGTCTGCCACACTTGCCGGCGTGACCGCCGCCTCCCGCCCCTGGCGTTCCCTGGACTCCGCCGCCGGCGGCCTCGCCCTCGACCTCGGCCTGTACGCGGTCTCCGCCGCGTTCGCCGCGATCACCGCCGCCACCTCCACCCTGCCCCCGCACCGGGCCTGGGGGAGCGTCGCCGCCGTCGGCTACCTGCTCGCGGCGCTCCTGGTCGCCGGCCAACTCCTGCTCCGGGGTCGCCGGCCGGGGCTGGCCGGGGTGACCGCCCGCTGGACGGTCACCGGGTTCGCCTGGGCGACCGTCGCCCTGCTGCCCCTGGCCGTGCAGAGCGCGCAGCGGGCGTCGGGGCGTACCGACCGGGCGCAGGAGGAGGTGGTGGTCGTCGAGCACGCCGGCATCCGGCTCGCCGAGCACGGCACCCCCTACCTGGGGCACGACGCGATCGCCGCGCTCCCCGCCGACGAGCGGCTGCTCGGCTACACGCCGTACCAGCCGGGAATGGCGCTGTTCGGGCTGCCCCGGGCCGGCGTCGACGCCTGGTGGACCGACTCCCGCGTCTGGTTCGCGCTGGTCACCGCGCTGGCACTGGCCGTCGCGGTGGGCGCGCTACGCGGCGCCGGCCGCCCCTCGGCCGGCCGACCCGACGCGGCCGCGGTGCTGCGGGGCGTGCAGGCCGCGACCGTGCTGCCGGTCTGCGCGCTCACCCTCGCCACCGGCGGCGACGACCTTCCCGTACTCGCGCTCTGCCTGCTGGCACTGGCATTCGCCGCCGCCGACCGGCCCGGCGCGGCCGGCGTGGCGGTCGGAATCGCCGGCGCGCTGAAGCTCTTCGCCTGGCCGGTCGCCCTGGTCCTGATCTTCTGGGGCGCCACCCGGCGGGCCGGCCTCCGGGTCGCCCTCGGCGCGCTCGGCCTGCCGGTGCTCGCCCTGGTCCCGGTACTGCTGGTCGACCGGGACGCCCTGGTGGAGAACGTGCTGCGGTTCCCGCTCGGCCACGGCCTGGTGACCAGCCCCGCCCAGTCACCCTTCCCGGGGCACCTGATCGCGACCGCGCTGCCCGCCGGCCGGGTGGTCGCCGCCGCGCTGCTCGTCGCGGTCGGCGTGGCCATCGCCGTCCGGCTGCTGCGCCGCCCGCCCGGCACCGCCGCCGCCACCGCGCTGATCTGCGGGTACGGCCTGCTGGCGGCGATCCTGCTGATGCCCGCCACCCGCTTCGGCTACCTGCTCTATCCGCTCGCCCTGCTCGTCTGGGCGCCCGCGCTGGCTGGACGGCCGGCAACGGTTTCGCCGGACTCGCCGACGTGGGCCCGCCCCAGGGCGTAGACCTGAGGACATGAGCAACACCTACCGCGATCGCGAGGACGCCGGCCGACAGCTCGCCGAGCGGCTGACCGGACTCGTCGGGCAATCCGACGTCGTCGTGCTGGGGCTGGTCCGGGGCGGCGTGCCGGTGGCCCGGGTGATCGCCGACCGGATCGGCGCGCCACTGGACGTCCTGGTGGTCCGCAAGCTCGGCATGCCCTGGGCGCCCGAGGTCGCCTTCGGCGCGCTCGGCCCCGGCGGCGTCCGGGTGCTCAACGACGTGGTCGCCGCCCGGCTCGGCCCCGACGAGATCGGCGAGGTGGAGCACCGGGAACAGGCCGAACTGGAACGCCGCGAGGCCCGCTACCGGGCCGGCCGGCCGCCGCTTGACCTCACCGGGCGTACCGCCGTGATCGTCGACGACGGGCTGGCCACCGGCGCGACGGCCCGAGCCGCCGTCGAGGTCGCCCGCCACCTCGGCGCCCGCCGGGTCGTCGTCGCCGTGCCGGTCGGCTCGCAGGAGGCGTACGAGATGCTGGCCGCCGAGGCCGACCAGGTGGTCTGTCTCCAGCGCCCGCCCGAGTTCGGCGCGGTCGGCGCCTACTACGAGGATTTCCACGAGGTCTCCGACGACGAGGTCAGCGAGGCGTTGATCGCCACCGCCTGAACCTCGCGCCGACCGGGTACGGTCGAACGATGCAGCTCACCTGTCCCAAATGCCACGGAGACATGCGCCAGTACGAGCGCAGCGGAGTCGTCATCGACCAGTGCACCGAGTGCCGGGGGATCTTCCTCGACCGCGGTGAACTCGAGAAGCTGTTCGAGGCCGAGGCGAACTGGAACCAGCAGCAGGCCGCCCCGGCGCCCGGGCAGCCCGCGGGCCACGCCCCGAGCGCCCAGCCCGGCCACGTCGCCGGCGGCTACGCCCCGCCCCCGCCGCCGCCCCCGCACCAGCCGGGTTACCCGGCCGTGCCACCGCCGCCCCCGCCGCCGCACGCGCCGGCCTACCCGCCGCAGCCCGTGTACGGGCACCAGCAGCACTACGGCTACCACGGGCACTACAAGCGCAAGAAGCACAAGGGCTTCCTCGACGAGATGTTCGGCTGACCGGGCCGGGCCGGGGCACCCGCCCCGGCCCCGTTCGTCCTGCCGATCGGGGCGGCTCGTGGCAGGGTGCACCCATGACGGCCATGGGACAGCACATCGCGCTGGCGCAGGCGTACGACGGGGTCATCCGGGTCGTCGCCGACCTCGACGACGCGGACCTGCAACGACCGACCCGCTGCCGTGGCTGGCTCGTCGCCGACCTGCTCTTCCACCTACTCTGCGACGCCCAGCGCGCCCTGGTCGCCCTGGCCACCCCCGTCGCCGGGCCGCCCGACGCCGACGACGTCAGCTACTGGCGGTCCTTCCCGCCCGGCGGTGACGGCGCTCGGCACGCCTGGTGGGCCCGCCGCTCGGCCGCCGCCTTCGACCGCCCCAGCGGGGTGGTCCGGATCTGGTCCGACACCGCCCCCGCAGCCGTCCGCGCCGCTGGCGCCGCCGACCCGGACGGCTGCGTCAGCACCCAGGGGCACGTGCTGCGCGTACCGGATTTCCTGGCCACGCTGACCACCGAAGCCGTCATCCATCACCTCGATCTGGTGCTCGACCTGCCGGACGCACCGCTCCCCGGCGCGCTCGCCTGCCGCGTAGCGGTGACCACCGTGGACGGGCTGCTCAGCGACGATACGGTCCGCCCGAGCGGCTGGGACGACGCCGGCTACCTGCTCAAGGCCGCCGGCCGCGAGCCGCTCACCGACCGGGACCGCGCAGAGCTGGGCAAGGCCGCCCGATGGTTCCCGCTGCTCGGCTGAACCGCCGGCCCGTCAGTCCGATGGTCTGACGGTGGGTGGGCCGGGGCCCGTACGTCCTCGCAGAGCAGCGGCGGAGGGTCAGACGATCGCCATGTCGACGAAGCGGGACAGGTGCAGCTGGGCGGCGACGGTAATGCTGTCGGTCGGGCCATTTCTGTGCTTGGCAACAATAAAATCCGCTTCGCCCGCGCGCGGCGACTCCTTGTCGTAGTAGTCATCCCGGTGCAGAAGAATGACAACGTCGGCATCTTGCTCGATCGAGTTGTGGGTGGCAATGCCGTTGGCGATGAAGTTGTGGGTCCCGAGCACGGTTGCATCGAAGACATCCTGCTCACCGAGGGACTCGATCGAGACGATCTCGTCCCAGAAGATGTCGTTGGTGGCGTGCAGCTCGAGGTCAGCGGCGTCGAGAACGGAGGCGATCTTGGCGAGCCTCGACCGGCTCGGTGCGTGCTTCCAGAGCGTGCTTCCACAGAACTCGGTGCCGATCGCCTTCGCGAACTCCCGATGGCTCATGCCCTGCTCGACCAGGATCTCCCGAACCCTGGTCCACACCTCCGGCGGCACCGTGTCGACGTTCGTGTTGCTCGTCATCGACTCCAGCGAGGCGAGCAGGTCCGCGCAGTTGCGGGCCTGCTCGCCATGCACTCCGATCTCGCGGAGGAATCGCAGCTGATCGTCCCGTCCCGAAATGTCGAGGGTGTACTGCGGCCGATGACGCGCCACGGGCACCACCTTGAGCCGGGCGGTGACTCCGTACCTGAGCAGGAGACGCGAGATGTCCTCGAGCATCCGGCGGCTGGTCGAAGAGAAGTAGACCCGCCCGCCTCGGCCCGACCTGTCCACGCAAACAGATCCGTCGGTCGCCCACAGGTGCCGAAGGAAGAGCGTGACCTGTTCCTTAGGCATGCTGAAGACCGACTGGGGGAGAAACTTCTCATGCGACCGGAGGCCGAACAGACCGAGGCCGTCCAGCCACCCGGCGATCGGATTGCGCCGGCCCCGGGCCGACCGATCGGGGGCGGGCAGCCGAAGGGTCGTGACCCGGGCGGCCTCGTACTCGTCACGAACGGCGGTGACACCGAAGTGCTTCGCGGCGTCGGCGACAGCTTGCAGGTTCTCTTCGTCCCGGCTGGCGTAACGGATCGGCTGCCGCCGTACGAATGAGCCGTCACCGAGCAGGTGCGCCAGCAGCACCACTTCGGCTTCTGCCCACGCCCGGATGGCCAGGGGCGGGGGTACGTGTCTCGGCGTGGCGAGGCGCGCGCCCGGCAGCAGCTCACCGAGCGGGACCCACCCCGCGAAGGTGAGGAAGGGATGGTTGGCTGTCGCGTCGATCTGCTTTCCCGACGCGAGGGTCATGCGGAACACCTCGCGATTGCCACTGGGAAAGACATGCGTCATGGTTCGCGGTGCATACCGCAGGTTCCCATCGAGCGCCCAGACCGGGATCTCCTTCGCGCCCGCCTCAAGCAACTCCCCCAGAGTGATCTCCGAGTTGTTGTCCGCCCGGATCAGCCTGGTGTCGGCGGTCAGGCAGCCCGACTCACGCAAATCGGACAGCTGGGGACGCTTGTCGGTCCGCTGCTCAGGGCCACGGTTCAGCTGGCTGACCGCGATCACCGGGCATTCGACCTCCTTGGCCAGCAGCTTCAGGCCGCGGGAGAGGTCCGCGACCTCCTGCTGACGGCTCTCGGTCCGCTTCGGCGAGGTCATCAGCTGGAGGTAGTCGACCACAATCATCTTGAGATCGTGCTTCTGCTTGAGCCGGCGCGCCTTGGCCCGGATCTCCATCAGGTTCATGCTCGGCGTGTCGTCGACGAAGAGCGGCGCCTCGCTGATCTCGCCCATGCAGCGGGCCAGCCTGGTCCAGTCGTCGTCGGAGAGCTGGCCGCTGCGCAGCACGTGCAGCGGGACCCGGGCCTCGGCCGAGAGCAGTCGCATGACGATCTCGACCTTGCTCATTTCCAGCGAGAAGATCGCCGCCGCCTGGTTGGCGCGGATGGCCGCATTTCGGGCGAAATCCATGCTGGCGGTGCTGTTGTGCGTCGGGATCATCGCCCGGCCCGCCAGGTAAAGGTGCTCCGGGTTGTCCACGGTCACGCAGCGGACCGGCACGCTGGGCACCGGCCGGACGTCCACGATGTAACGGGAGGTGGTTCGGACGTCCGATGACGTCCGGCGCCGTGCGGCGTGGGCGGACCGCTTCCGTTCCAATCGGAAGACGGTGTCGGGCGCGGAGAAGTTCAGCGTGTACGCGATGGACGACGCGGCGCTGCGGCCGCGTACCGGTTTCTCGTTGACCGTGCAGCGGTAGCCGAGGCTCACGATCAGCTCGCGGACGCCCTCCGCCAGCCGCTTCGATGTCGAGGTGTACTGCAGATTGCCGGTGGGGGCGACCGTCCCGTCGGTGTCCATCAGGCCGGCGAGCAGGGCGCGTCGCTGGGCTTCCGACGCCCGCAGGTACCCCTGCGGGATGTGCTTCTCCGGCGACACCCCGAGAGCCCGGAGCAGCGCGCGGAACGATCCGTGCCGCCCGTGACACTCGGCGCACCGCCGCGTCGACGGATTCTCCCGCAGCGCCCGGCTGGACGAGCCGCAGTCGACGCAGCGGCGGTCGGCCGGAGCGGGCACCTCGGGGAGCACGATGGTGTAGAGCAGCGGGCCGCTGGCGCGCACCACGAACCCGTCCCGCACGACGTGCTCGACCAGCTCCGGATCTACGGTGGTGAAGCGGCTCGCGTCGGAGTGCCCGTCCCCGAGCCAGACCCCGAGGGTGTACGGCGGGATCGGCAGCTCGCGTTCGGGCAGTTGCAACGGAGCCGCGTTCTCGACGGCGTGGTTGAGCCGGCCGTCCCCACCGGTACGCAACGTGGCGGCGATGTCGGCGGTGGTGACGACACCCTCGTGCCGGATCCGGGCACCGCCGTTGACCGGGCGCTCGGCGCGTTCCCGCAGCCCGGTCAGGAGCGGCCCGGCGGGGTAGCCCGAGGTCGTCCAGTTCCGGGTGTTGCCCGCCCGGGTGACCAGTCGGTTGACCCGGCCGTTGGCGCCGACCTCATGCGCGACGATGTGCAGCACGTTCTTGAATTCGGAACCGACCAGTTCGAGGGTCTGCGCGAGGGTGACCAGTCGCCGAGGCTCGGCACCGGCGGCTGCCTCAGCCGCACGGACCTTGGCCAGGGACGACTGCGGCCAGTGCGACCGGAGTCGCGGCTCGGGCTGACGGCGGCTCGCCCGGGTGGTGGTCTTCCACAGGTGCTCGGCGTCGGCCACGATGACGCTGCCGTCGGAGAACTCGACCTCGTAGCAGGGACGGTCGTATCTGACGTCGAAAGCCGCGGTGATCGTCGTCGGCCGGCCGTCGGCGGCGATCAGCTTGTCGCCGACCCGGACCTCGCCCATGGTGGTCCAGCCGTCCGGGGTCGGCAGCGGGGTGTCCAGGGCGAGCGCCTTGCCCAAACCGGGCCTGCCCGCCACGATGATCAGCTGCCCCGGGTGCAGGCCGTTGAGCAGCCGGTCCAGGTCGGTGAAGCCGGTCGGCACGCCGGTCATCACCCCGCCCTGCGCTCCGACCGCCTCGATCTCGTCGAGCGTCGGCTGGAGCATGTCGGCCAGCACGGCGAAGTCTTCGCTGACCCGGCGCTCGGTCACCTCGTAGACGGCCTGCTGGGCGAGGTCGACGATGTCGTCAACGTCCCGGCTGCCGCCGTTGGCGGTGCCGTAGCCGAGCTGCACGATGCGGGTGCCGGCCTCGACCAACCGGCGCAGCACCGCCCGCTCGCCGACGATCCGGGCGTAGTACGCCGCGTTCGCGGCGGTGGGCACGCTGGCGATGAGGGTGTGCAGGTAGGGCGCGCCGCCCACCCGGGCGAGGTCGCCGGAGTCGGCCAGGGCCGCCGCCACGGTGATCGGGTCGGCCGGCTCGCCCCGACCGTAGATGTCGAGGATCGCGTCGAAGATGGTGGCGTGCACCGGCCGGTAGAAGTCGTTCGTCTTGAGGATCTCGACGACGTCGGCGATGGCGTCCTTGGAGAGCAGCATGCCGCCGAGGACGCACTGCTCCGCGGCGACGTCCTGGGGTGGGGTCTTGTCGAACTGCCCGTCGCGCTGCGCGGGGGCGGGCGGCTGCCCGCCGGCCCGGGGCTCCGCCCGCATGTCGTCGGTGACCGACACGGATCCCCCTCCACTGCGTCGGGTCGAATACCAGCTCTACCGGCCGGGTGCGACAACTTCCGATCGACCCGGCCGGTCGATCGGGGGGGCGATCGCGCGACCGGTCGGTGCCCCACGATACGGAACCCGAGGTCAGACCCCAACCAGGCCGGTGGACGAGCCTCGGGACAACCTGTGGACTGCGGTGGACGAGCATGTGGGCAGCGTGTGCACAGGCTGTGGAAAACCGGTGGAGAATTCTGGACTCATCCCCTCTGAGCTGCGGAAACATCATCCCCACCCTGTGGACAGAAATTTTCCGGCGAGGCTTCAGGGTCGGATTTCCCGTACTATCCCCCGCGAACGGCTGCACCTGGACAGTGGATTGCGCTTTCGGTTGAGAGGGGTCACGCTCCGGCCGTGAGTTACCGGGACTGGGAGCGCGGGGAGAGCAGCCCGCGCGAGCGTCAGCCGGTCGCCCAGTGGAACGACCTCGGCGAGGCCGTTCCGGCCGATCCCTACAGTTCCGCGGCGGACCGCTACCGCACGGCCAGCCGCCGCCGCGCCGTCGAGGACGGCCGGCGGGAACAGGTCGACGCCTACCTGCCGCGCTGGGCCGTGGAGTCGGGGATCGCGCACGCCGACGGGCGGGGGCGGCACGCCGCGCCGGACGACGACGAGGACGACGACCGTCCGGTCTCCGGGGGCGGGCGACGCTCCGGCGGCCGGCGGGGCGAGCGCAGTTGGGGCGAGCCCTGGTCGATCGGCGCCGCGCCGGAGTCGGACCACACCCGGGAGTGGACCTTCGACCATCCGCAGGAACAGGGGTACGTCGGCAGCCGGCGCGCCGATTCCGCCGGCGACGGTCCGGTCTCCGGGGCGGCCCCGACGTCTCGTCCGCGTCGGTCGACGCCCCGCCGTCCACAAATGATCTGGTCAGGTGTCGAGGAGTCCGACGACGAGTCGGGCGCGGCCGGTCGGGAGGTGGAGCGGCCGACCCGGCGTAGCCGGCGGGCCTCGGCCGACGCCTGGTCCCGCCCGGCGGTCGACCCGTGGAGCCGTACGGAGCGGGTGGCCGAGCCGGAGCCGGAGTACCGGCCGGCGGTGGACCCGTGGGACGCCTCGGGGGTGCACGCCTGGCAGCGTTCGGGTCCCGAGGACCGCTGGGACCGGGCCGGTGGCGCCGCCCGGTGGGATCAGGGTGACGACACCGGCCAGTGGGACCGGTTCACCGACACCAGCCAGTGGGACCGTGATGACCTCGCCGGCCGGTGCCGGGACGACGAGCCGAGCCGGTGGGAGGACCGCACCGACGTCGGCCGCTGGGGCCGTACCGAGCCGCCCCGGTCGGCGGAGCCGGTGACGAATGAGGGTTGTTCCTGGCCGGAGCAGCCGGACGGGTTCTGGTCGGGCACCCGGCTGGCCGGGCGCCCGCTGCTCTACACCGCGGCCTGCTATCTGATGCCGGCGGCGCTGGTGGTCCTGTGGCTGTTGACCCTCGACGGCCAGGCGCCGGCGGAGTGCGTGACGGACATCAGCGGCGGGGGTTGCGACTCGCCGCGGGCGCACGCGTTCGGGTCGCTGGTGGCCGGGGCGCCGCGATTCGGGCTGGCGTTGGTGAGCAGCCTCGTGGTCGCGGGGCTGCTGCGTCGGGTGGGTACGACCTGGCGGTCGGCGACGGTGGCGCTGGCCGCGGCGGTGATCGGCGGCGGTCTCTCCACCGTGATGATCAGCGCGGTGACCGGTCAGCCGCTCGGCTGACCCCCGTACCCGCGTCGCCCGCAGGAATGCGGAAGGGCCCGCACCGGAGTCCGGTGCGGGCCCTTCCGTCGTGCGGTGGGTGTCAGCCCTGGACGACGTTGAGGTCGAACTTGGCGGTCACCTCGGGGTGCAGCTTGATCCGCACCGGGTAGGAGCCGGTCGACTTGATGTGACCGGGCAGCTCCAGCCGACGACGGTCGAGGGTCGGGCCGCCGGCCGCCTTGACGGCGTCGACGATCTCGGCCGGGGTGACCGAGCCGAAGAGCCGGCCACCGTCACCGGCGCGGGCCTTCAGGTTGACCTTCAGGCCCTCGAGCTGGTCCTTCACCTCGGTGGCGTGGCCGAGGTCGCGGATCTCACGGGCCGAGCGGGCCCGCTTGATGACCGTGACCTGCTTCTCCGCACCCTTGGTCCAGCTCATCGCGAAGCCCTGCGGCAGCAGGTAGTTACGGCCGTAGCCGTTCTTGACCTCGACGATGTCGCCGGGGGCACCGAGACCGGAAACTTCCTGGGTCAGGATGATCTTCATTTCGGTGCCTCCTCTCAGCGGGCCGTGGCGGTGTACGGCAGGAGCGCCATCTCACGGGCGTTCTTGACCGCACGGGCGATCTGCCGCTGCTGCTGCGAGGTCACGCCGGTCACCCGTCGAGCGCGGATCTTGCCGCGGTCGGAGATGAACTTGCGCAGCAGCGCGGTGTCCTTGTAATCGATGTAGGTGATCCCGTCCTTGTCGAGCGGGTTCACCTTCTTCTTCGGCTTGCGAAGTGCCGCAGCCTTGGCCATTGACCTTGCTCCTGGTTTGCGATCGCGGGCGCTCGGCGCCATTAGAACGGGGGCTCCTCATCGAAGTTGCCGCCGCCCGAACCAGAGCGCGACGGAGAGGGCGCGGCCGAGGCCCAGGGGTCGTCGAAGTTTCCTCCGCCGCCACCCTGGCCACCACCGCCACCGCCACCGGAACCGAAGCCACCGCCTCCGCCACCAGAGCGCGACATCTTCTGCACCTTCGCCGTGGCGTAGCGCAGCGACGGGCCGATCTCGTCGACCTCAAGCTCGATGACGGTGCGCTTCTCACCCTCGCGGGTCTCGTACGACCGCTGACGCAGCCGACCCGAGACGATCACGCGGGCGCCCCGCTGGAGCGACTCGGCGACGTGCTCCGCCGCCTGCCGCCACACGGTGCAGGCCAGGAAGAGCGGCTCGCCGTCCTTCCATTCGTTGGTGGTCTTGTCCATGAACCGGGGCGTCGAAGCGACCCGGAACTTGGCGACCGCCGCACCGGACGGGGTGAACCGCAACTCGGGGTCATCGGTCAGATTGCCGATGACCGTGATGGTGGTGTCTCCTGCCATGACCATCTCCTCGCGCACTCATCGTTCTGCCTCACAGGCTCTCAGAGCCGTGTGACAGTGCCGATGAGGCTGATCCGGGCGAACCGGGATTTGAATGCTTAGCGCATCTCCGGCCGGATGACCTTGGTGCGCAGCACGGACTCGTTGAGCCGCAGCTGGCGGTCCAGTTCGGCCACCGCCTCCGGCGTCGCCTGCAGGTCGATGACGGCGTAGATGCCTTCGGCCTTCTTGTTGATCTCGTACGCGAGGCGCCGGCGGCCCCACACGTCGGTCTTCTCCACCGAGCCACCCGCGGTCCGGATCACGTTCAGGTACGTGTCGAGCGACGGGGCGACGGTGCGCTCCTCGAGGCTGGAGTCGAGGATCACCATGACTTCGTAATGACGCAAGACGTGCTCACCTCCTGTGGGCTATGCGGCCACGGTCCTTCCGTGGCAGGAGGTCGTGCGTCGCTGCCCGCTCCGGGGCCCGGGGGAACCCGGCCGGACGCGGACAACCGGACCAGGATACCCGGTCCCGACGATCATGCCCGCGCAGGCCGGGCCGGTCGGCCGGGCACGGCGACAGGGGCCCGCCCCGGCGCCCGAAGGCCGGTGGCGGACCCCTGTCCACGGGACCGCGGGGCGTCCCGTCCGCATTCCTTGGGTGGGACCTGGGGAGGAACGACCACACCGATGAGGTTGGATCGAGGACACCCCGCGGAGCTTTTGCTGTTGTTATCCGACGGTACAACGGCTCTCGTCACCACTTGGTGGAAATACCACTATTAGTCCGATGATTTCCTGCCAGTCGACGCCGGATCGGGCCAGGCGGGTCCCGCCCCCGACGTGCGGGCCGCACGACGGGGTGACCCCCGCACCGGGATCGACCACGGTGACCTCGACCGCACGTGCCGGAAGAGCCGACCATCGATCCCACCCGGGTCAACGACCGCCCGCCCCGACGGTGACGCGACCGGGCCGGAACCGGCGCGCCGACTCCCCGACACCGTCACCCCGGGCGTCGGGGATGCGACGTAGGCTCGCCTGCATGCGTATCGGAGCCCACGTCGACCAGGCCGACCCGTTGTCGGAGGCGGCCGCCCGTTCCGCCGAGGCGGTGCAGTTCTTCCTCTCCGACCCGCAGGGCTGGAAGGCCCCCAAACCCCGGGAGGACGCGGAACGGCTGCGCGCCGCCGAGGTGGACCTCTACGTCCACGCCCCGTACGTCATCAACGTGGCGACCCTGAACAACCGGATCCGGATTCCCAGCCGCAAGCTGCTGCTCGGCCACGCGGCCGCGGCGGCGGAGATCGGCGCCAAGGGGCTGATCGTGCACGGCGGGCACGTCAACGCCGGCGACGACCTGGCCGTGGGCTTCGACAACTGGCGCAAGACCTTCGCGTACGCGGCCGACTCCGGCGGCTTCCCGCTGCCGGTGCTGATCGAGAACACCGCCGGCGGCGACAACGCCTGCGCCCGGCGGCTCGACGCGCTGGCCCGGCTCTGGGACGCCCTCGGCGACCACGAGGTCGGCTTCTGCCTCGACACCTGCCACGCGTACGCGGGCGGCGAGGAGCTGCTCGACCTGGTCGACCGGGTCAAGGCGATCACCGGGCGGATCGACCTGGTGCACGCCAACAACTCCAAGGGCGCCTTCAACTCCGGGCAGGACCGGCACGACAACCTCGACGGCGGCACGATCGACCCCGACCTGGTGGTTGCGGTGATCCGCGCCGCCGGCGCGCCGGTGATCGTCGAGACGCCCGGCGGGGCGGTGGGCCAGGGGGCGGACATCGCCTTCCTGCGTGACCGGCTCGCCACGGGGGCCTGACCCGGATGACCACGAACGCGACCGGCGGCGGCCAGCCGACCGGGCAGACCGACGGCACCGACGACCAAGACGCCACGTCCCCCGGCACGGCAGGCTCCGCCAGGGCCGGAACCGCCGACACCACGGAGACCGCAACCGGCGACACGGCGAAGACCGGAAGCGCCGACACCCTGAAGTCCGGGGCCGGCGACGCCGGAAAGGGCGATGCCGCCGACGCGAAGTCCACCACCACCGACGCCGCGAGGGCCGGAACGGACGGCGACCAGGGCGCGAAGGGCGACGAGGCCACCGGGACCGACGGGAAGAACAAGGACGGCGACGCCGAGCCGAAGGACCGCTGGTCGGCGTTCGCCCCGGCCCCCGAGCCGGTGCCGGGGCGTCCCCGCCGGGCGGCGCGCGCCGTCGGCCGGCTCCTGGTCCACGAGTGGACGCTGGCCACCCTGGCCGCGCTGACCATCGCCGTCGGCATGACCTGGCCGACGCTGCGCTACCCGCTCTACACCCTGCCGCAGGACTACTGGGACCCGAGCCTGCAAGCCTGGCAGATGGCCTGGTCGGGGCACGCCCTGCGGACCGAGCCGGCCCAGTTGTTCCACTCGAACACGTTCTTCCCGGAGCAGTGGAGCTTCGCCTTCTCCGACATGCTGCTCGGCTACGCGCCGGCCGGCATGATCGGCACCGGCCCCGAGGCGGCCGTGCTGCGCTACAACATCATGTTCGTGCTGGCCCACGCGCTGGCCACGCTCGGGGCGTACGCGCTGGCCCGTCAGCTGGGTACGGGCCGGGCCGGCGCCGCGGTGGCCGGGGTCAGCTACACGTACGCCCCGTGGCTGCTCGCCCAGGCAGGGCACCTGCACATCGTCTCCAACGGCGGCATCCCGCTGGCGCTGGCGATGCTGGCCCGGGGCCACGGCTGGTCGCTGCGGCACGGCTACCGCCCGGAACGGCGGCACGAGGGCTGGACATACGCCGGGTGGATGGTGGCGGCCTGGCAGCTCAGCCTGGGCTTCGGGATCGGCCTGCCGTTCGCGTACGTCCTGGCCGGCACGGTGCTGGTCGCGGCGGCGACGTGGTTCCTGCGGCGCTGGGTGGTCCGGCCGGTGAAGCGCCCGTTCGGCACCCGGCTGCTCGCCGCGGATCTGGTCGGCGGGCTGCTCTTCGCCGGCGTGGGCGCGCTGCTGGCCATCCCTTACTTCAAGGTCGCCGACCTGCATCAGAACGCCACCCGCACGATCGGCGACATCGCGCTCTACTCGCCCCCGGCGAGCGGCTTCTTCACGGCACCCGCGGAGTCGCGGATCTGGGGCGGGCTGCACGAGGGGGCGCGGTCGGCGCTGCCCTGGCACCCGGAGATGACCCTGCTGCCCGGCTTCGTGCTCTACGCGCTGGCCGCGGGGGGCCTGTTCTTCTCGGTCTGGCGGCTGCGGCACCGGCTGCTGCTGCTCGCGGGAGTGCTGGTCACCATGGTGCTGGCCATGGGCACCCGGTTCTTCGACGGCACCTTCACCTACGGCCTGCTCTTCGAGCACCTGCCGGGCTGGAACGGGCTGCGTACGCCGGGCCGGATGATGCTCTGGACCACGCTGCTGCTCGGCCTGCTGGCGGCCGGCGCGGTGAGCGCCTTCGCCGAGCGGGTCCGCGAGATCGCCGCGGAGCGGGTCCCGTACCGGCCGTCGCCGTGGCTGCGGGTGGCCACCCTGCTGCCGCTGCTGCTGATCCTCGTGGAGGGGTTGAACACCACCCCGCACCCGGTGGTACCGGAGCAGCCGGTGGCGATGCGGACCGTGGACGGCCCGATGCTGGTGCTGCCGAGCAGCCAGAACCTCGACCAGCCGGTGATGCTCTGGTCCACCAGCCGGTTCCCGGAGTTGGTCAACGGTGGCAGCGGCTTCACCCCCGTCCAGCTCGACGACGTGCGCCGGGTGACGCTCGCCTTCCCCGACCAGACCAGCGTCGACTACCTGCGCACGCTCGGCGTCCGCAACGTGGTGCTGCTGCGCGACCAGATCGTCGGCACCCCGTGGGAGGTGACCGTCAACGCGCCGGTCGACCAGCTGGGCATCACCCGCGAGGAGGTCGGCGACGCTGTGGTGTTCCGTCTCTGATCCCGGCTCGGGGTGGGGGTTTGCGGGGAGCCCAGCCGGCTCCGGGCGGTCAGGCTTGATCCCTGCGCCGGCTGGGCTCCCCGCAAACCCTGACGACCCGAGGCCGTCCTGGACTTGCGCGGCTTCAGGTGGTGGCGGTGATGGGCACCGGTTCCGGTGAGCGGGTGGTGTGGCGGGCGGCGAGCCAGGGGGCGTCGGGGGCGCCGTCGAGCACGCCGCCGTCCGGATCGTCGGGGTAGGTGCGCCGCACCGCGTCGCGTTCGGGGCGCAGGATGTCCCGGACGACCAGCACGCAGAGCAGCACGACGGTGCCCAGCCGGAGCGTCGCGGCCAGCACGAACACGCCCTCGGGGAAGACCGGCCGGCTGGTCGCCGCGCCGAGCAGCTCCCCGTAGAAGGCGGTGAAGTAGCAGACCTCGGCGAACTGCCAGGCGAGGAAGGCGCCCCAGCGGGGGCGGGCCAGCACGGCGAGCGGCAGCAGCCAGAGCACGAACTGCTGCGACCACACCTTGCTGAAGATCAGAAACGCGGCGACCACCAGGAAGGCGAGCTGGGCCAGCCGGGGGCGGCGCGGCGCCAGCAGCGCCAGCGCGGCCACGCCGAGGCAGGCCAGGATGAACAGGGCGTACGACAGGATGTTGAGCGTCGGGATGTGGGCGTTCAACCACTGGAACGGTCCCTGGTCGCCGGCCACGCCGGTGTTCACCTTGCCGTCGAGGTACCGCCCGATGTACCAGAGCGTGCCCCAGTCGATGGGCCGGGTGTTGTTCAGCTCGAAGAAGCGGTTCCAGTTGTCCCAATACGGGATCGCCGTCGGCAGATTGACCGCGATCAGCGCCGCCGCGCCGGTGCCGATCGCGGTGAGCGCGGCACGCAGCCGGCCGGACCGCAGCGCGAGCAGCAGGATCGGCCAGAACAGGAACAGCGGCCACATCTTGGCGGCACCGCCGAGGCCGAGCAGCAGCCCGGCGAGTGCCGGTCGGCGGCGGGCCCAGGCGGCCAGGCCGAAGGCGGCCAGCCCGATGGCGAGGAAGTCCCAGTTGACGGTGGCGGTGAGCACAAGCGCCGGGGCCAGCGCGAAGAGCGCGGCGTCCCAGGGTCGTCGGCGGCGTAGGGCGAGGATCACCGCGACGGTGGCGACCGCGAGCGCGCTGAGCGTCAGCGCGTTGAGGTTGTAGAACCACTGGCCCTGGTTGAGCTGCGGGTCGTCGACGCCGAGGGCGTGCACCGGCAGGCCGAGCGCGCCCATGAAGTAGCCGGTGAGCACCGGGTACTCGACCGGGTGGTCCCGGTAGGGGACCTTGCCCTCGTTGAGCCCCTCGGCGTAGTAGAGGGCGAGCACGTCGGTGTAGCAGAGCCGGGTGTACTGCACGTTGTTCTGCCAGGCGCCGTCCTGGCAGGGCGACTTCTGCACCCAGTGCAGGGCCAGGGTGAGGCAGGCCAGCGCCAGCACGATCCGCGCCGCGGTCCAGAACCGTCGTTCCCGGCCGGCGGGCCGGTCCAGGGCGACCGCGTGGTCGCCGAGCGGGCCGCCGATCACCTCGGAGACGCCGCGGACGAAGCCGTCCGACCGGGACGGGTGGTCGCTGGTCCCGGCGTCGTCGAGGCCGGCCGTCGACTGGGTGCTCATGGAGACGCATCCTGCCGTACGCCCGGGGTCTCCGTCGCGTCCCCGAGCGCGACAAGCTGAAAAAGCCGACGGCGGCCGGACGCGGGGTCCGGCCGCCGTCGGCGGTGTCACGGGTGCTTACTCCCGGGGGCGGGGCGACAGGGTCGGCAGGAGACCCCCGCCGCCGCCTCCGTTGCCGCCGCCCGGTCCGCGCGGATCGGTCGGGGTGCCCGGGCCCTGGTTGCCGCCGCCGTTGGGGTCCTGCGGGCAGAACAGGCCGAGCGGTCCGCAGTCCTGCCCCGGCTGGGTGGGCACGGGCGGCGGCGCGGGCTGAACGCCGTTGCCGGCGTCCTGGTCCCCGGCGCCGGTGACGCTCAGCATGCTCAGTTTGTCCTTGCCGTCGAGCGCGTCGTCCATGTAGCGCTGCCAGATGGCGCCGGGCAGCTTGGAACCACCGATGTCGTTGCCGTTCCGGTCGAGGATCTTCGGCTTCTTCGGGTCCTTGCTGCCGATCCAGACGGCGGTGGCGACCTGTTCGGTGTAGCCGACCATCCAGGCGTGCGCGTTGTGCTTGCTGTCCCCACCGTACTCCCAGGTACCGGTCTTGCCGGCCGCCTCCCGCCCGTTGTCCAGCGAGCGGTTGTTCGGCTTCGGGATCTGCTTGAGCACGCCGGTCACCTCGTCGGCGACGTCGCGCCGGATCGTCTGCCTCGGCTTGCTCTTCTCCCCGGTGCCCGGGACCACCTCCCACTTGCCGGTGTCGCGGTTCTGCCGCTGCACCTTGATGACGAAGTGGGCCTTGTTGTAGACGCCGTGGTTGGCCAGGGTGGCCAGGCCGTTGGCGTGGTCGAGCACGGTGATCGGGTACTGGCCGTAGCCGAGCACGTGGAAGAACGGGTGGGGCGCGACGTCCTCGCTCTTTTTCTTCAGCAGGTTGACCGGCTTCGGCGGGTTGTCGGAGGTGGTCCACATCGTGGTGACGCCGGCAGCCTTCGCCATGTCGATGATCTTGGACGGCTGGATCTTCTCCGACACGTGGTAGAACGGCACGTTGTACGACTGGATGGTCGAGTATTCCAGCGTGCACCACTTGCCACAGGTCTTGCTCACGTCACGACCCGCGTTCTGCACCGGGTTGTCGAAGCCCTCCGGCTTGAACGGACTGGCGTCCCAGTGCGACTTCACGGAGATGCCGGCGTTGATGGCCGCGGCGAGCGTGTAGACCTTGAACGTCGAGCCTGGCGGGTGACCACCGGTGAGGTTGCCGTTGGCGTCGATGTTCTTGCCGGCGTAGTCGTAGTCGGCGCCCGAGTCGCCGCCGTAGTAGGCGAGCACCCGGCCGGTCCTCGGCTCGACCGACACCACCGCCGCCATCAGGTTCTTCGGCTCGGGGAAGATCTCCGAGCCCTTCTTGCGCTGGGCGGCGTCCTCGGCGGCCTTCTGCAGCTTGGGGTCGATCGTGGTCTGGATGCGGTAGCCGCCGTCACGCAACTCGTCCACGCAGCTCGGCTTGCCAGGAGCGTTGGAGTTGGTGCAGAGGCCCCACCCCTCCATCTCCTCGCGGACGTAGTTGACCACGTTGCCCCGGGGCGTCTTCACGCCGAAGCCGGCGCCGCCGTCCTTCGGCTTCAGCAGCGACTTGGTCGGGTAGACCGTCGGCCGCTGCGGCTTGTTGGCCGCGTTGAGCCAACCCTTGGTGACCATGCCGTCAAGGACGTAGTTCCACCGCTTCTCGGCCTCGACCGGGTTGACCGCCGGGTCGTACCCCTTGTGCCCGTTGGGGTCGGTGCTCGCGACCGGCTGCTTGATCAGCGCGGCGAGCACGGCCGCCTGCGCCACGTCCAGGTCCTTGGTGCGCTTGTTGAAGTACGTCTGCGCCGCCGCCTCGATGCCGTACGCGCCCCGCCCGAAGTAGATCACGTTCAGGTAGTGCTGCATGATCGTCGGCTTGTCGTACTTCTCGTTCAGCTTGGAGGCGAGGATCGCCTCCTTCACCTTCCGGGCGTACGTGTCGTCCTTCAGGTTCTCGTAGGCGTTGCGGGCGTACTGCTGGGTGATCGTCGAGGCACCCTGCTTTTCGCCGCCGGTGAGGTTGTTCCACGCGGCCCGGGCGATGCCCTTGTAGTCGACGCCGGAGTGCTCGTAGAAGTTGCGGTCCTCCGCGGCGGCGACGGCGTCCTGCACGTGCTGCGGGATGTCGTGGATGGTGACGAAGGTGCGGTTCTCGTCGCCGAGCTTGGCCAGCTGGGTCTTGTTGTCCTGTGCGTAGATCGTGGTGGACAGCGGCAGCGGCACCTCGTTCGGCAGCACCACGGTGGTCGAGTAGTAGGTGAAGCCGACCACGCCGATGCCGGCGAGCATGATGAAGACGGCGAAGCCCGCGATCAGCATGTTGATCCGCTTGCGCTTCTTCGCCCGGGCCACCCCGTCCGGGTCGCCCGGCCCGCGTCCGCCGCCACGGCCGCCGCGCCCGGGCCCGTTGGGGCCGCCCGGACCGCCGGGGCCACCGCCGGAGACCGGCGCCACGCCCGCTCGGGCCACCGCCGCCCGGCCGCCGACGGCCGCCGAGCCGACGCTCGCCCGCCCGCCCACCGAGGCGCGACCGGCCGAACCGGGTGCCGGGGAGACCGGCACGGACGCGCGTCCCGCGCCGGCCCGGCCGCCGGGTGCCGGGGAGACCGGCACGGAGGCCCGTCCCGCGCCCGCCCGGCCCACCGAGGCCGAACCGGCCGCGCCCGCTCCGCGTGGCGGCACCGACGCCGAGGCCCGGCCGGCGGGCGCGCCGCCGACCGAGGCCCGGCCGGCCGGAGCCGCGCCGGGGTCACCGTTCGAGCCCGGTACCTGGGCTCGCGCACGCGGGGAACTGGGATCGCCGTACGAGTTCATTCCTCACACCCTGCCGGTCGCGGTGGGACGCGGGGGCGCCGCCACCGGGTTGCCGTGAGTTGACACACGTGACGCCCGCCCCGGGTTCGACCGGAGCAGCACCGTCGTATGCGTACTATTCGGACCAATCGGGCCGCCGAGCTGCCGGGCGAGGTGGCCGTCGTCGACGGCACCGGTTGCGACCGGTCCAGCCAGGTTCACCGTTGCGCCTCTCGCCTTCTCTTCTGGGCCGGACCGGCCCCGGGGGCGGTCGCGCCGCCCACCGCACCCTGCTCCGACCCGCCCTCGGCCAGCCCGTCCCGGCCGAGCAGGAACTGCTCGACGAGATGGTTCCAGTCGCAGCCGAGGCACACCTCCACCACGAAGACCTGGAACTCACGCAGCGTCATCGCCAACACCGGCAACTCGGCCAACGTGCGCGCCTGGCCGGCGGACTGCTTGAGTTCGTCGCCGTAAATGTAATGGACGCGGGTGAGGTTCTCGCTCCGGCAGATCGGGCAGCGCTCCTCGGTCGGCTCCCCGTGGAACCTGGCGGCGTTCTTCAGGTACGGCGAGGCGTCGCAGACGTCGTACGTGCCGACCCGGCCGGCGAGGAGCTCACGCAGCACCGCCCGCTTCTGGAGCGAGTAGTCCACCACCCGGCGAGACGTACGCATGCGGTGAAGGGTACGCGGTCCCGCCGGGTGAGGCGACCGCCGTCACGATGAGTGACATGAACATCCCGGAACGAAGGTTTGCCCTGATCGCTGATGAGGTACTAACGTGCGATGTATCGGTCCGATACATCGAGACGGTTAACGGCCCTGCGCCGGGGGTAGGAAGGATGGCCCGTGCTCGAGCTCGCCATTCTCGGCCTCCTGCAGGAATCTCCGATGCACGGCTACGAACTCCGCAAGGAGCTCACCGCCAAGCTCGGAGCCATCCGGGCGGCGATCAGCTACGGCTCGCTCTACCCGACCCTGCGCCGCCTGCAGGCGGCGGGATGGATCACCGAAGCCGCCGAGACACCCGCGACCGCCGAGGAGGTTCCCGCGCTGACCAGCCGGCGAGGTCGGGTGGTCTACAAGATCACCGCGGAGGGCAAGGAACGCTTCGCCCAACTGATCGCCCAGGCCGGGCCCGAGACGTACGACGACACCGGCTTCGGTGTGCACTTCGCGTTCTTCGCCCGGACCGACCAGGCGACCCGACTCCGGATCCTGGAGGGTCGCCGACGCACGATCGAGGAACGTCGCGAAGGCCTTCGTGACGTGCTGGGCCGGGCGGCCGAGCGCCTCGACGCGTACACCCTGGAACTGCAACGCCATGGGCTCGACGCCTGTGAGCGCGAGGTCCGCTGGCTGGAGGAGCTCATCGCCAACGAGCGCTCCGGCCGTGCCCCGACAGTCCCGCAACCCGGGACGGCCGGCGGCCGACGAGACAACAACAGCCCGCCCCCGCCTGGAGAGTCCAGGAAAGAGCGGCCGTGATGAAGAAGAAGGAGGCAGACGCTATGGGCTCCGTCCGCGTCGCCATCGTCGGTGTGGGTAACTGCGCCTCGTCCCTCGTGCAGGGCGTGGAGTACTACCGGAACGCCGATCCGAACGACCGCGTCCCGGGTCTCATGCACGTCACCTTCGGCGACTACCACGTCTCGGACGTGGAGTTTGTCGCGGCGTTCGACGTGGACGCCAAGAAGGTGGGCATGGACCTCGCCGAGGCGATCGTGGCCAGCGAGAACAACACCATCAAGCTGTGTGACGTGCCGCCGACCGGTGTCACCGTGCAGCGCGGCCCGACCTTCGACGGCCTGGGCCAGTACTACCGCGAGATCGTCGAGGAGTCCGACGCCGCGCCGGTCGACGTGGCCGGGGCGCTGCGCGACGCGCAGGTCGACGTGGTCGTGTCCTACCTGCCGGTGGGCTCGGAGCAGGCCGACAAGTTCTACGCCCAGGCCGCGATCGACGCCGGGTGCGCGTTCGTCAACGCCCTGCCGGTGTTCATCGCCTCCGACCCCGAGTGGGCCAAGAAGTTCGAGGACGCGGGCCTGCCGATCGTCGGTGACGACATCAAGAGCCAGGTCGGCGCCACCATCGTCCACCGGGCGCTGGCGAAGCTGTTCGAGGACCGCGGGGTGGAGCTGCTGCGCACGTACCAGCTCAACTTCGGCGGGAACATGGACTTCATGAACATGCTGGAGCGCACCCGCCTGGTGTCGAAGAAGATCTCCAAGACCCAGTCGGTGACCTCCCAGATCCCGCACGAGATGAGCAAGAGCGACGTGCACATCGGCCCGTCGGACCACGTGCCGTGGCTGGACGACCGCAAGTGGGCCTACATCCGCCTGGAGGGCCGCTCCTTCGGTGACACCCCGCTCAACGCCGAGCTCAAGCTCGAGGTGTGGGACTCGCCGAACTCCGCCGGTGTGATCATCGACGCCGTCCGCGCCGCGAAGATCGCCCTGGACCGCAAGATCGGCGGCCCGATCCTCTCCGCCTCGTCGTACTTCATGAAGTCCCCGCCGGTGCAGTACGCCGACCACGACGCGCACGCCGCCGTCGAGTCCTTCATCAAGGGCGAGGTCGAGCGCTGAAGCGCTGACGCTCCACCACCGGAGCGGGCTCACACCCGCACCAGCACGGCCGAGGGCCGGGTCCGCACGGACCCGGCCCTCGTCGCGTACGCGGTGCTACTTCGCCCAGGACGGCTTGGCCCGCCGGGCCAGCTGCGCCTGCCGGTCCTCCGCCGCCCGCTCCCCGTCGGCCGGCAGGAATGACGGGTTGACGCTGCCGGACGACACGACGAACGCGACCACGTCGAGGATCACGTGGGTGGTCTGCTGCGCGTGCACGGAGATCTGGTCGTCCACCGGGGTCATCCCGGTCAGGAAGAAGTTCGACAGCGTCTGGCCGGCCTGAAAGTTGATCGTCGAGAACTCCGCCGGACGCGGCCCCGGGTACGGGTAGATCTGCAGGAAACCGGCACCCAGCGCGCCGGTGACGGTCACGTTGCCGTACACGGCCTCGCCGATGTGGACGTAGGATTCCAGGTTGACCTGAATCGTGCGGCCGCGCAGCAGCCGGCCCGCGCTGTCCAGGTTGCCGGCGGGGTTCACGATGCGGGCCCGACCGGCGGCGGTCCGGGTGTCGATCACCCGCTGCGGCTTGATCGGCACCAGCTCGTTCGAGTTGGCATTCGTCCGGACGTACTCGACGAAGTTGCCCTCCATGGGTGGCAGGCCCGGCCTGGTGACGACCCAGATCGTCCCGAAGGTGCTCATCGACACCGAGCCCACCTCGGAGTTCCAACCGAGGCCCCTTCCGGTCGGCGTCAGCCGCAGGGCCGGACCGGAGATCGGGATACCGTCCGAGCCGGTCTCGACAAAGCTGTTCTCCAACCGAAGGGGCGCGGAGGTGTGCGAACCACCGCGCAGCGTGGTGGACGTGCCGGCCTCGTTGACCCGCCCCTGCAGCACGGGGTCGCCCGGTGCGGCCTGGGCGGGGCCGGCGGCGGCCGCGCCGACGGCGGCGGTCCCGGCGAGGCCGGCGGCGACGGTGCCCGCCCGACGCAGCAGGTGACGGCGTCCGACGGTGTGGTCCTGATCGTTGCTCACGATGAATCCCCCGTGTGGTGGGTGGCGGTGGCGCCCGTCGGTCGAGAGATCGAGGTCGCCCTGTGCCAGCAGGACCTCCGACCAACCGCAAAGGTTGCGGTCGATTTCGCCGGTGTCGGATTCAGGACCAGGCGCGGCGCAGGGCGACCCCGGCCTCCAGCTCCAACAGCCGCACCTTGCGCGGCAGCCCACCGCCGAAACCGACCAGCTTGCCGCCGGCGCCGACGATCCGGTGGCACGGCACGAGCACCGGGACCGGGTTGCGGTTGCAGGCCACCCCGACCGCCCGGGCGGCGCCGGGGTCGCCGACCAGCCGGGCCACCTCGCCGTAGGTGAGCGTCTCCCCGTACGGGATGCGGGTCATCTCCCGCCACACCGCCCGCTCGAACTCGGAGCCGCGCCGGGCCGCCACCGGCACCCCGAACTCGGTCAGCTCCCCGGCGAAGTACGCGCGCAGCTCCGCCACCGCCCGCCGGGCCAGCTCGTCACCGGGCTCGTCGGCCGCCGACTCCACCCGGCCGAAGTGCGCGCCGCACACCGCCTCGTCGTCGGTGGCCACGGAGAACTCCCCGATCGGCGAGTCGAGCACGGTCCAGCGCATGCCCCTCATTCTTCCCCGCCGGTACGACGCTCCGGCGGCCGGCCATCGCGCCTAGATGATCACGCGGGAATGTTGCGGGACGTCGATACCGTGCAGGTCGTGGCCACGGGGACGTTCATCTTTCTGATCATCGGTGGGGCGGGCGTCGCCGTGCTGGCGCTCTCCCTGCTCGGCGCCGAGCTGCTCCACTTCGGCCACGCCGACGTCGACGGCCCGGTGTCGGTCGAGGCGGTCGCCGGCTTCCTCGGCGCGTTCGGCTTCGGCGCCGCGATCGTCAACGAACTGGTCGGTGGCCGTACCGCCGGGATGATCGCGGCGGCGGTGGCCGGCGGCGCGCTCGCCGCCGTGCCCACCGCGTGGCTCGCGGCCCGGCTGAGCCGGGCGGCCCGGGACATGCGGACCGACCCCACCCCCACCCGGGACGACCTGGTCGGCGCGCTCGGCCTGGTGGTCACCCCGGTGCCCGACGTCGGTTACGGCGAGGTCCGGGTACGCGTCGCCGGCCAGCCGGTGAAGCTCAACGCCCGCGCGGACCATCCCATCCCGATCGGCGCGCAGATCTTCGTGGTGCAGGCGCTGAGCGAGACCAGCGTCCACGTCGAGACCTACTGAACCCCCTCCTCACCCCTTTCCCAGAGACGGAACCTGCCCATGTTCCTTGTCATCGCCGTCGGCGGCGCGGTCCTGCTGGCGCTCGTCCTGGTGCTCTTCGTGCTCTCCCGGATCAAGGTCGCCGGTCCCAACGAGGCGTTCATCGTCACCGGTCGCAAGGGTCGGACCACCCAGACCGCCGACGGTGGTCGCTCCACCGACATGTCGGGCCAGAAGGTGGTGCTCGGCGCCTCGGTCTTCGTGCTGCCGGTGGTGCAGAAGCTCCAGTCGCTCGACCTGTCCAGCCGCCGCATCGACGTGGGCATCCGGGGGGCGGTGAGCAAGCAGGGCATCCGCACCGACCTGCACGGCGTGGCGATCGTCAAGGTCGGCGGGACCGAGGACGCCATCCGCGCCGCCGCCCAGCGCTTTCTGCACCAGCAGGACGAGATCGACAACTTCACCCGGGAGGTGCTGGCCGGCGCGCTGCGCTCGATCGTCGGCCGGCTCACCGTCGAGGAGGTCATCCGGGACCGGGCGGCGTTCGCCAGCGCGGTCGCCGAGGAGGCCGAGCACTCGATGACCAACCAGGGTCTGGTGCTGGACACCTTCCAGCTCCAGGACATCCTCGCCGAGGGCTCCTACCTGCAGGACCTGGGCCGGCCGGAGGCCGCCCGGGTGCTCAAGGACGCGGCCATCGCCGAGGCGCGCGCCCGCCAGCAGGCCGAGCAGGAGCGGCTGCTCGCCGAGGAGGCGATCGCCGAGTCGAACCGGAACCTCTCACTCAAGCAGGCCGCGATCCAGGCCGAGATCGACGCGGCGAAGGCCAGGTCCGCGGCGGCGGGCCCGCTCGCCCAGGCCGAGCGGGACCAGGCGATCCTCTCCGAGCAGCAGAAGGTGGCCGAGCGCAACGCCGAGCTGAAGCAGCGCCAGCTCGACACCGAGGTGCGCAAGCCCGCCGACGCGGCGCGTTACAAGGTGGAGCAGGAGGCCGAGGCGGCCCGCAACGCGGCGGTGCTCAACGCCGACGCGCAGCGGCAGGCCACCATCGCCGCCGCCCAGGCCGTCGCCGAGCAGTCCCGGCTGACCGGTGAGGGCGAGCGGGCCCGCCGGGCGGCGCTCGCCGAGGCGAACGCGATCGAGGGCGCCAAGGAGGGTGAGGCCGAGCAGCGCCGGCGCTCCGCGATCGCCGAGGCGGTCGAGCGGGAGGGCCAGGCCGAGGCCGCGGCCATCCTGGCCCGGGGTCAGGCCGAGGCCGACGCGATGGCCCGCAAGGCGGAGGCGTTCGCCGCGTACGGCGAGGCGGCCGTGCTGGACCTGCTGGTCAAGGTGCTGCCGCAGGTGGTCGAGGCGGCCAGCGCCCCGATCGGCGCGATCGACAAGATGACCGTCATCTCCACCGACGGCGCGTCGTCGCTGACCAGGTCGGTGGCCGGCAACGTGGCGCAGGGCCTCCAGCTCGGCTCCGACCTCACCGGCATCGACCTGGCCGGCCTGCTCGCCCGGCTCGGTTCGGCGTCCACCGCTGGCCCGGCGTCGGCGGGCAACGGCAAGTCCGCGGTCGAGGGCAGCGCGGTCGAGACCCGCTGACCAGCTGGCCAGGGCGCCGTCCCCGGTGGGCGGCGCCCCGGTCGTCAGCTCTGCTCGACGATGCCCTGCTCGTGGGCCCAGCGCAGCAGCTCCGCCTCGGCCTCGTCCCGCTCCAGTGGGCCGCGCTCCAGGCGCATCTCCCTGAGGTGCTGCCAGGCCCGCCCGACCACCGGCCCCGGCGGTACGCCGAGCAGCTCCATGATCGCGTTGCCGTCGAGGTCGGGGCGGACCCGGGCGAGGTCCTCCTCGGCGGCGATCCGGGCGATCCGCTCCTCCAGCGCGTCGTAGTCGGCGGCGAGCTGGGCCGCCTTGCGCCGGTTGCGGGTGGTGCAGTCCGACCGGGTCAACTTGTGCAGCCGGGTCAGCAGGTCACCGGCGTCGGTGACGTACCGGCGCACCGCCGAGTCGGTCCACTCGCCCCGGCCGTACCCGTAGAACCGCAGGTGGAGGGCGACCAGGGCGACCACCTGCGCGGTGACGTCCTTGGGGTAGCGCAGCGCCTTCATCCGGGCCTTGGTCAGCCGGGCGCCGACCACCTCGTGGTGGTGGAAACTGACCCGGCCGTCCGGCCCGACCGACTTGGTGGCGGGCTTGCCCACGTCGTGCATGAGCGCGGCCATCCGGAGCACGAAGTCGCAGCCGTCGGTCTCGAAGGAGACCGCGTTGCTGACCACGGTGAGGGTGTGCTCGTAGACGTCCTTGTGCTGGGCGTGCTCGTCGATCTCCAGCTTGAGGCCGGTCAGCTCGGGCAGGAAGCGCTCGGCGAGCCCGGTGTCGACCAGCAGCCGCAGCCCGGTGATCGGGTCGGCACCGCAGAGCAGCTTGGTGAACTCGTCCCGGACCCGCTCGGCGGTGATCCGGTCCAGGTCGGCGGCCATCCGGGCCATCGCCTCGTGGACGTCCGGGTGCACGGCGAAGCGCAGCTGCGCGGCGAAGCGGGCCGCCCGCAGCATCCGCAGCGGGTCGTCACCGAAGGACTCCCGGGGCGTGCCGGGGGTACGGATCACCTTGGCCGCGAGGTCGTCGAGGCCGCCGTACGGGTCGGTGAACCGGTGGTCCGGGAGGCTGACCGCCATCGCGTTGATGGTGAAGTCCCGCCGCTTCAGGTCGTCGGTGAGGTTGGTTCCGTACTCGACGATCGGATTGCGGCTGACCTGGTCGTACGCCTCGGCGCGGAAGGTGGTGACCTCCAGCCGGAGCCCGTCGCGCTGGAGGCCGATGGTGCCGAACTCCCGGCCGGTCTCCCAGATCGACTCGGCCCAGCCCTTGATGATCCGCAGCGTCTGGTCCGGGTGGGCGTCGGTGCAGAAGTCCAGGTCTTCGCCGAGCCGGCCGAGCAGGGCGTCGCGGACGGAACCGCCCACCAGGTGCAGCTCGTGCCCGGCGCGCGCGAACCGGCGACCGAGCTCGTCGGCGACCGGGGACACGCGGAGCAGTTCGGCGACGGCGTTGCGCTGCGCGGCGGTGAGCTCGCGGCGGTCGGCGGCGTGGGGTGCGGAGGCAGCTTCGGACATGGGATCGCCAGCCTATCGGGCGGGGGCGGGATCTGATCCGCCGGGCGCGGGTAAGGGACCCGAGGTGACTAAGGTCTTGGGCGTGCGGGCCGGTCGTCCGGCTCCGACGTACCCCCTGGGAGGCAGGAGATGAGCGGCGGGCTCTACCGCAGCGCGAACGCCACGCCGGACGGTGCCATCCCGCCGACCGACGAGGCGACCTTCATCTCCGCCGAGCCGCTGAACCAGCCGGCGGTGGAGGCCACCGCGCCGCCGCCGGAGCAGGTGGCCGAGACCAGCGCCGCGGCGAACAGCGCGGTGATGGCCGTCGGCAGCCTGATCAGTCGGGGTACGGGCTTCATCCGCAACCTGATGATCGGCGCCGCGCTGGGCAACCTGGTCGGCAACGCGTACACCACCGCCCAGTTCCTGCCGAACCAGGTGTACGAGTTCCTGCTCGGCGGCGTGCTCACCAGCGTGCTGATCCCGGTGCTGGTCCGCCGCCGCAAGATCGACCCGGACCGGGGCGAGGCGTACGCGCAGCGGCTGCTCTCCCTCGCGGTGATCACGCTCGCGGCGGCCGCGCTGATCGCGATGGTGTCGGCCCCGGTGCTGACCACCCTCTATGCCAGCGGCCAGGACAAGAACTACACCGGGCTGGTCAACAACCTGTCGTACCTGATGCTGCCGATGTTGTTCTTCACCGGCGTCAGCGCGCTGATCGCCGCGGTGCTGAACACCCGGGGCCACTTCGCCGCGCCGATGTGGGCGCCGATCCTCAACAACCTGGTGGTCATCGGCACGTTCGGGCTCTACATCCTGGTCTACGGAGCCAAGGCCCTGAAGCCGACCGACCTCGGCGCCGGCCAGATCCTGCTGGTCGGCGGCGGCACCCTGCTCGGCGTGGCGGTGCAGGCCACCGGGCTGCTGCCGGCGCTGCGCAAGGTCGGCTTCCGCTGGAAGTGGCGGTTCGACTTCCGCGAGCTGGGGCTGCGCGAGCTGGCCCAGCTCGGCGCCTGGATGTTCTGCTACGTGGCGGTCAACCAGCTCGGCCTGTTCGTGGTGGTCAACCTGCTCACCCGGGCGGCCGGGGACGCGGGTGAGGGCAAGAGCCGGGCCGGCCTGCTGATCTACAACAACGTCTTCCTGCTGCTGATGATGGCGCACGGCATCATCGCCGTCTCGATCATCACCGCGCTGATGCCCCGGATGAGCGCCGCCGCCGCCGACGGGCGTTTCCGCGACGTCACCGCCGACCTGTCCCGGGGTACCCGGATGGTGACGGCGGTGCTCGCCCCGATCGCGGTCTGCTACGCGGTCCTGGCCGGGCCGATCTCCCGGGTGGTCTTCCAGTACGGCGCCTTCGACGGCGACAACGCCCGCGCCACGTCCACCGTGCTGCTGGTCGCGGCCGTGGGTCTGGTGCCGTTCGCGATCAGCCAGCTCTTCACCTTCGCCTTCTACGCGCTGCCGGACACCAAGACCCCGGCGCTGGTCAACATCCCGGTGGTGGCGCTGCGGGTGCTGCTCCAGGTGGGACTCTTCGTCGCCTTCTCGGCCACCTTCGCAGCGGCCGGCATGATGCTCGGCAACGCGATCTCGTACGTGGCGGCGGCGGTCATCTCGGCGATGCTGCTGCGACCGCGGGTGGGCCGGATCGGCCTCGGCGGCATCATGCGGACCATGGGCAAGGTGCTGGTCGCCGCGCTCGGGGCGGCGCTGGTCGGCCTGCTGGTGGTGAACCTGCTCCCCGGCGACCCGGCCGACCTGGGCTGGGTGGCCGCCGCGGTCCAGCTGGTCATCGGCGGCGCGGTGATCGGCGTGACGTACCTGGGGTTGGCCATGGTGCTGCGGATCGGCGAGATCACCGAGGTGGTCGGGATGGTCCGCCGCCGGCTCGGCCGGTGACCGGGTCGGGCGGGCGACGACGGGCCGCCCGGCACAGAGCGTGAACGAGGATCATCAGCCTGGGGATGCGGCTGTGGATAACTCCGCGTTTCCCCGGTCAACCACCGGATCAGCCTGTGGACAACCAACCGTACGGCTGAGCATGGAGGGCCGTTCGGAGGGAACCTGAGGCGACGTCGCCGGACCGCCACACCAGGGCCGGCCCCTGCTGCGACTACTTGCGGTCAACCTCTAGATTGGTTGGTACATGTGCCAGCAACGTGGCCGACAACGGTCGTAACCGGGCGAGGTCGTCCACTTCCGGCACGTCGCCGGGTACGGCGGGAAGATGACATGTCGGTATGACGGGCAGTCCGGGTAAGGTCGCTCTCGACGGACAAGGCAGGTGGCCGACGTACGCGTCGACGCGCCGGCCGGTTCCTTCGACGGCAGAGCGGGAAGCCACATGCCCAGCAGCACGGGTCCATCGATCGACACGATCACCGAGGGAGGACTGGTGACCCAGGTCGGCGAGGGTCAGGAGGCGGAGGAGAGCGCTCCGCCCGTCATGACCTTCGGTGCTCCCACGGCCGGTGAGATCCTCGCCGAGCGGTACGAGTTGGTCGAGCACATCAACAACGACAGCGCCGGGCGGCTGGTCTGGCGGGGGGTCGACGTCGTGCTGCGCCGACCGGTCGCGGTCGTGCTGCGCTACCCGGGCGGCGACTCGGCCACCGAGATGCTCCAGGCCGCGGTGGCCGCGAGCCGGGTCATCCACCCCAACCTGGTCGGCGTCTACGACGCGATCGACGAGGACCAGCGGGCGTACGTCGTCCGCGAGTGGGTCGACGGCAACTCCCTGCGCGAAATGGTCGCCGACGGGCCGCTGGACCCGGCCCGGGCCACGGCCATCGGCAACGCCGTCGCCAGCGCCCTGGCCGCCGTGCACGCCACCGGGATGGTGCACGGCAACGTGCACCCCGGCACCGTGATGATCAGCGACGACAGCCGGGTGGTGCTGGCCGACGCGCGCACCGACGGCGCGGACAGCCAGGAGAACGACATCCGGGCGGTCGGCGGCATCCTCTACTTCGCCCTCACCGGGCACTGGCCGCACGCCGAAGCCCCGTTGCGCGGCGCGACCGCCGGGCACGGCCGGGCCGCCATCCCGGACGCGGTCCGGGACGCCAGCGGCGCGATCGCCGCGCCCCGGCAGGTCCGGGCCGGGGTTCCGGCGTACCTCGACGACCTGACCATGGACCTGCTCGACGCCGAGATCGCCCCGCCCTCGTCGGACGTGCTCGCCGCCGAGCTGGCCCGGCTCGACGTCCCCGCCGAGGACCACTTCCTCGACCAGACCGGCACGATCCGCTTCACCTCCGACCCGGGCGACGACCCGTCCCCGCTGGCCGCCGCGGGTGGGCGGAGGGTCGCCGTGGGCATCGCAGGCCTGCTGGCGGTCGCCCTGGTCGGGCTGCTGATCGGGATCAGCGCGCTGGGCGGCGATGACAAGTCGCCCGACACCGAGCCGGTCGCCCGGCCGACGAACAGCGTTCCCTCCACCGACGCCGCCCCGCCCGGCCCCGCCGTGCACAAGCTCAACATCGAGGACGTCCGGATCATCGACCCGGACAGTCGGGATCGCCAAGAGGTGCGCGACGCCGAGAAGGTGATCGACGGCGACGAGGACGACGGCTGGGAGACCCAGACCTACCGGAACAACGGCAAGTTCGGCGGCCTCAAAAAGGGCATGGGCATCTGGATCGACCTGGGCGCGCCACACACGGTCAAGTCGGTGCAGGCGGTCCTCTCGTCGACCGGGGCCTCCGCCCAGTTGCTCGCCGGTGACGCCGACTTCCCGCCCAGTTCCGCTGGCGACAAGCAGCTGACGGCGGCCTACACGACCCGGATCGGGCAGCCGTTCGAGGAGCACGACGGCACCAAGATGACTTTCAACGGCTTCGACGCCGACAAGACGTACCGCTACCTGCTCTTCTGGATCACCGAGCTGCCGGAGAAGGACGGTGGAGGCGGCTGGAAGCTCGGCGTCCAGGAAATCACGGTCCAGGGGTCGTGAACCGTCCGCCGCGCGCCCGGCACCGCACCCGACGGACGTGGTGATGGCCGGTCGCGGCGGGCGTACGCCCGATCCGGCGACCGGCGACGCGGTGCCGGCCGTACCGCCGCGCCCGGTCCCGCCCGCCGAAGCGGCCGACATCGAACTGCTCCGCGCCCACGCCGCCGGTGACCGGGACGCCTTCACCGAACTCTTCCACCGGCACCGTGACCGCCTCTGGGCGGTGGCCCTGCGTACGCTCGGCGACCGCGAGGAGGCCGCCGACGCCCTCCAGGACGCGCTGCTCTCCGCCCACCGGGCCGCCGCGCGGTTCCGCGGCGACTCGGCCGTGACCACCTGGCTGCACCGGATCGTGGTGAACGCCTGCCTGGACCGGATCCGACGTCGCCAGGCGCACCCGACCGTCCCGCTGCCCGACGGCACCCGCAGCGACGAGGGCGGCTCCGGCGGGGTCGAGCCGGCCGCCCCGGCCCCCGACCACGACACCGCGCTGGTCGTCCGGCAGGCCCTGGCCACGTTGCCGGTCGAGCAGCGGGCCGCGCTCGTCCTGGTGGACGTGCAGGGCTACCCGGTCGCCGAGGTGGCCCGGATCCTCGGCGTCGCCGAGGGGACGGTGAAGAGCCGCTGCGCCCGCGGCCGGGCCCGGCTGGCCGTCCAGCTGGGACACCTGCGGACCGGCTCCACCGACGCCGCCCCGACCGCCGGCCGGGGCGTGCCCGGCGTCACCCTCGGGAACCCACGGGCGCCGGAGGGCGTCGGATCGGGGTCGGGGCACTCCCGACGGGACGCCCACCAGGAGGACGCGTGACAACCGGGGAGTTCAGCGGGGTCGACCACGACCTGCTCGCCGACTACGTCGGCGGGGCGCTGGACGGCACCCCGGAGGAGGTGTCCGTCGCGCGGCTGATCGAGGAGGATCCGGCCTGGGCCGAGGCGTACGCCGCCCTGGCGCCCGCCGTCGCCCGGGTCCGCGCCGAGCTCGCCGGCTGGGCCGAGCCGGCCCCGCCGATGCCGCTCGCGGTCGTCGACCGGCTCACCGCCGCGCTGGCCGGCGCCGGGCCCGCCCCGACCGACGCCCCAGATCCCGACGCGCACACCGCCCCGGCGGGTCCCGTCGCGCCGTCCGGTGGGCAGGGCGCCCGGCAGCCGGTGCCGACGCAGCCCGGGCCGGGTGCGGGGCGTACCGCCGGGGCCCGGCGGGGCGACGCGACCGGGCCCGGCCGACGGCGCCGGCGCTGGGCGCGGCTCGCCGCTCCGGTGGCGCTCGCCGCGGCCTCACTCGCGGCCGTCGGGCTCGGCGTCGACCACCTGCTCGACCGGTCGGGGGTCGGCGGCGCGGCGGACACCACGGTCGCCGAGAGCCGGGGCGGCGCCCCCGCGGCGGCGCTGTTCCGGGTCACCGGCACGGCGCAGCACAGCGGCACCGACTGGACGCCGCAGGCGCTGGCCGGTGACGCCGCCACGACCGTGCTGCCCCGGGTGGCCAGCGCCGACCCGGGGCTCGCACCCGGCGGCGCATCGATCGACAATGTCCCCGAGGAGGGCCGACGACCGTCCCCCGGTGGGCTCGACCGGCTCGCCGCCCCGGGCGCGCTGGACGCCTGTCTCGCCGAGGTCAGCGCCGAGCACGGACGGGGGCGGATCACGGTGGAGCTGCTCGACTACGCCACCTTCCAGGGGGAGCCGGCGCTGGTGCTCCGCTTCGTCGACCCGTCCGGGCAGCGCTGGGCCTGGGCGAGCGGCGCGGAGTGTGGCGTGCCGGGATCCGGCGCGGACACGCGCTACCAGGCGCGGGTAGGGTGAGGCCACGATCACGGTCGTCCGTCGCCGCGTGACGTGACCCACCGGATGACCGGTTCGGGAATCCCCGGTTCGTACGATGACGTTCTGCAAGTCAGTCGCCGGCGTCGCTGAGCCGTCGGCACTCGGATCGGCGTCGTCCCGGCGGCAGGTCAGCCGGGAACGGATGTCGAACACACACATCGGGAGACGGCAGTGGACGAGGTCCGCAACCTGATCATCATCGGCTCCGGGCCGGCCGGTTACACCGCGGCGGTCTACGCCGCGCGCGCCAACCTCAAGCCGCTCGTCATCGAGGGTGTGCAGTCCGGTGGCGCCCTGATGACGACCACCGAGGTGGAGAACTTCCCCGGCTTCGCGGACGGCATCCTCGGCCCCGAGCTGATGGACAACATGCGCAAGCAGGCCGAGCGGTTCGGCGCGGAGTTCCTCACCGACGACGTCACCCGGGTCGAGCTGCAGGACACCGGCATGATCGGCTCGGACGCGGTCAGCACCGTGTGGGTCGGTGAGACCGCCTACCGGGCCAGGGCCGTCATCCTCTCCACCGGCTCGGCCTGGCGTCCCCTGGGCGTGCCCGGTGAGCAGGAGTACCTGGGCCACGGCGTGTCGTCCTGCGCCACCTGCGACGGTTTCTTCTTCCGCGGCCAGCACATCGTCGTCGTCGGCGGTGGCGACTCCGCGATGGAGGAGGCGAGCTTCCTCACCCGGTTCGCCGACTCGGTCACCATCATCCACCGGCGCGACTCGTTCCGGGCCAGCAAGATCATGGCCGACCGCGCGCTCAGCAACGACAAGATCAAGGTCGAGTGGAACACCACCGTCGAGGAGATCCTCGGCGACGACGGCAAGGTCAGCGGGGTGCGGGTCCGTGACGTGCACTCCGGCGAGATCAAGGTGCTCGACGTGACCGGCGTCTTCGTGGCGATTGGCCACGACCCGCGCAGCGAGCTCTTCCGGGGGCAGGTGGAGCTGGACGACGAGGGGTACGTGACGGTCCAGGCGCCGAGCACCCGGACCAGCGTGCCGGGTGTCTTCGCCGCCGGCGACGTGGTGGACCACACCTACCGGCAGGCCATCACGGCGGCCGGCACGGGCTGCGCCGCCGCCCTCGACGCCGAGCGTTTCATCGCCACGCTGCAGGGCTGAACAACAGAGAACGAACGTCCCGGAGGAGGGTCATAGTGGGAGCAACAAAGGTCGTCACCGACGCGAACTTCGCCACTGACGTGCTGAAGTCCGACAAGCCGGTGCTGGTGGACTTCTGGGCCGAGTGGTGCGGGCCGTGCCGCAAGGTCTCCCCGCTGCTGGAGGAGATCGCGGGCGAGATGGGCGACCAGGTCACCATCGTCAAGCTCAACATCGACGAGAACCCGGAGACCGCCCGCGCCTACCGGGTGATGTCCGTGCCGACCCTCACCATCTTCAAGAACGGTGAGCCGGTGCAGTCGATCGCCGGCGCCAAGCCCAAGGGCGAACTGGTCCGGCTGATCGAGTCGGCGCTCTGACGCTCGTACCACCGGAACCCCCGTACCCTCCCCGGGTGCGGGGGGTTCCGTCGTCCCGGGCCGTGAGCTGGGTGAACCCGGGGTGGCCCGGCACCGGCCACGGTACGCTCCGTAAGCATCCGCTAGGCGGAGAGCATCCCGTCGGAGTCCGGTCGCGCGACCGTGGCGCCCGGCCAGCCAGCATCCGTGCAGAGGGGGTCGTGCGTGCGTCCGATCCGACCCGGTGACCGTGGGCCCGCGGTGACGGAGATCCGCACGGTCCTGACCGGCCTCGACCTGCTCCCGTGTGCCACCGGCGACGAGTTCGACACCGCCACCGAGCGCGCCGTCCGCGCCTTCCAGCAGTCCCGGGGGCTCAGCGTCGACGGGCGGGTGGGCGCGGAGACCTGGCGGGCCCTGGACGCCGCCCGCTGGCGGCTCGGCGCCCGCACCCTCTACCACGCGGTGCCCGAACCTCTCTGCGGCGAGGACGTCCGGTCGCTCCAGGAGCGACTGCTGGAGATGGGGTACGACGTGGGCCGCGCCGACGCCATCTACGGCATCCGCACCTCCCGCGCGGTGGCCCAGTTCCAGCGCGAGGTGGGGCTGAAGCCGGACGGCTCCTGCGGCCCGCACACCATGGGCGCGCTGCGCCGCCTCGGTCGCAAGGTGGTCGGCGGCCGGCCGCAGTGGCTGCGCGAGTCCGACGCGATCCGGCAGTCCGGGCCGGCCCTGGTGGGGCGGACGGTGGTGATCGACCCCGGCCACGGCGGCACCGACCCGGGCGTGGTGGTGCCGGACGGTCCGCTGCGCTGGACCGAGGCGGAGCTGGTGCACGACCTGGCCAGCCGGCTGGAGGGGCGGCTGGCCGCCGCCGGCGTACGGGTGCAGCTCACCCGCGGCCCGGCACCGGCGACCTGCCTGCCGGACGTGGACCGGGCGCAGCTGGCCAACTCCCTCGGCGCGGACGTGTTCATCTCGCTGCACACCGACGGCCACGCCAACCCCGAGGCCGACGGGGTGGCCACCTACCACTACGGCACCGACAACGGCGTCACCTCGGCGACCGGGGAGCGGCTCGCCGGGCTGGTGCAGCGGGAGATCGTGGCACGTACCGGGCTGCGGGACTGCCGTACCCACGCCAAGGCGTGGGATCTGCTGCGGCTGACCCGGATGCCGGCGGTCCGCATCGAGGTCGGCTACCTCACCTCCCCCCGCGACCGGGCCCGGCTGGTGGACCCCCGGTTCCGGGACCGGGTCGTCGAGGCGATCGTGGCCGCCGTGCAGCGGATGTTCTTTCCGATCGAGCGGGACGTGCCGACCGGCTCGATCGACGTCAGCGAACTGCGTGCGGTGGTGGCCGCCGGCGCGGTGGTGGACTGAGACGCCCTCCCGGGCACGCCCCAGCCGCCTGCGTCCGCTCCGCCGGTGCGCCTCAGCCCCGGCCCGGCGTGCGCCTCAGCCCCAGCCGGCGTGCGCTCCGCCTCAGCCGGTGGTGGCGCGGGTGGCCGGGGCGGGGCGTACCGGGCGGAGCAGGGTCTCCGGGCTCATCGAACCGAGCAACTTCTCCAGCGCGTACTCGACGTCGGACTTCCAGCTCAGCGCGGTGCGCAGCTCCAGGCGCAGCCGGGGGTAGCGGGGGTGCGGCCGGACGGTCTTGAAGCCCACCGAGAGGAAGAAGTCGGCGGGGGCGACGCAGGCCCGGGTCGCGTCGTCACCGTCGCCGAACTTCGCGTCGCCGAACGCCTCGATCGCCTTGATGCCCCGCTTGGTGAGGTCCCGGGCGACGCCCTGGACGAGCATCCGGCCCAGCCCGCCACCGGCGAAGGAGGGCACCACGTTGGCGGTCATCAGCAGCGCCGCGTCGGCGGAGACCGGCGAGGTGGGGAAGGCCATCGAGCGGGGGACGTACGCCGGCGGGGCGTACATGACGAAGCCCGCGGGCATGCCGTCGACGTAGACCAGCTTGCCGCAGGAACCCCATTCGAGCAGGGTCTGGGAGACCCAGGCCTCCTTCTCCAGACCGGGGTCGCCGGCCGCGCAGGCTCGGTCGGCGGAGACCGGGTCGAGCTCCCAGTAGACGCACTGCCGGCACGGTCGGGGCAGGTCTTCCAGAGTGTCGAGGGTCAGACTGACCAGACGTCGCGACATTGGCGCATCCCCACAATAGGCTCGGAGGTGAAACCAGCGCGGAACGACGCCGCCGCCTTCCTGCCCCCCGACGAGCGATCGTACGCCGTCCGCCGACGGTACGGGAGGGGATGCGCGAACCGCCACCCGAGCCGGGTACGCCGGGTCCGGGATGTGGAACCACCCCAGGTCAGCGGCTCCGGCGCGCCGGCCGCGGACTAGGATCGACCAACCGGCGTCCCGCGTCGCCATGGTCGTCGGCTCCGCGGGTACCACACGGGGCGGGAGCCCGACCGACACCCGATCGAGGTGATGTCATGACCGGCACGACGCTCGACGACTACACCGACCGGTACGCCCGGCGCGTCCGCGGCATGACCGCCTCGGAGATCCGGGCACTCTTCGCGGTGGCCAGCCGCCCGGAGGTCGTCTCGCTCGCCGGTGGGGCCCCCTACATCGCCGCGCTGCCGCTCGACGCGGTCGGCGAGATGCTGGGCAAGCTCGGCTCCGAGCACGGCGCCACCACCCTCCAGTACGGCATCGGCCAGGGCACCCTGGAACTGCGCGAGCGGATCTGCGAGGTGATGGCGCTCTCCGGCATCGACGCGTCCTGCGGCGCCTCCCCGGAGGACGTGGTGGTGACCGTCGGCGGCCAGCAGGCGCTCGACCTGGTGGCCCGGCTCTTCCTCGACCCGGGGGACGTGGTGCTCGCCGAGGGCCCGACGTACGTCGGCGCGCTCGGGGTGTTCCAGGCCGCCCAGGCCCAGGTGGCGCACGTGCCGGTGGACGACGAGGGGCTGGTCCCCGAGGCGTTGGAGGTGGCCATCGCCGACCTGGCCCGCGCCGGGCGGCGGGTGAAGTTCCTCTACACCATCCCCACCTACCAGAACCCGACCGGCGTGACGCTGAGCGAGGAGCGCCGCGAGCGGGTGCTGGACATCTGCGAGCGCGCCGGCCTGCTCGTGGTGGAGGACGACCCGTACGGTCAGCTCGGTTTCGAGGGGGAGGCGCCCGCGCCGCTGCGGGCCCGCCGCCGCGACGGGGTCTTCTACCTGAGCACCTTCTCCAAGACCTTCGCTCCGGGCCTGCGGGTCGGCTGGATCCTGGCCCCGCACGCGGTCCGCGACAAGCTGGTGATCGCCAGCGAGGCGCAGATCCTCTGCCCCAGCGGCTACGCGCAGGCCGCCGTGGCGACGTACCTGTCGACGATGCCGTGGCGGGAGCAGCTGAAGGTCTACCGGGAGGTCTACCGGGAGCGGCGGGACGCGATGCTCACCGCGCTGGAGGACCTGATGCCAGCCGGCACCACCTGGACCACCCCGGCCGGTGGCCTGTTCGTCTGGGCGAACCTGCCGGACGGGCTGGACGCCAAGGCGATGATGCCCCGCGCCATCGCCGCCCGGGTCGCCTACGTGCCGGGCACCGGCTTCTACGCGGACGGCTCCGGCACCGGCAACATGCGGCTCAACTTCTCCTTCCCGTCGCCGGAGCGGATCCGCGAGGGCGTCCGCCGGCTGGCCGGCGTGATGGAGCAGGACATCGCCATGCGCCGGGTCTTCGGCGCGGTGACCCCGGCCGGGCGCCGGCGGCAGGGCGGCGCGGATGCGCCGGGACCCGACTTGGCATGATTCCGGCATGGTCGTGACCTCTGCCGGGGCATCCCCCGTGACCGATCCCGCCGTCATCTCCGACCTGCACGTGCTGGTGCTCGCCGGTGGACTCTCCTACGAGCGGGACGTCTCGCTGCGTTCCGGCCGCCGGGTGCTCGACGCGCTGCGCGCCGTCGGGGTGGAGGCGGAGCTGCGGGACGCCGACGTGGCGCTGCTGCCCGCACTGGCCGCCGACCCGCCGGACGCGGTGGTGATCGCGCTGCACGGGGCGACCGGCGAGGACGGCTCGCTGCGCGGCGTGCTCGACCTCTGCGGCGTGCCGTACGTCGGCTGCGATGCCCGCTCCTCCCGGCTCGCCTGGGACAAGCCGTCGGCGAAGGCGGTGCTGCGGGAGAACGGCATTCCCACCCCCGACTGGGTGGCGCTGCCGCACGACCGCTTCTCCGAGCTGGGCGCGGTGGCGGTGCTCGACCGGATTGTGGACCGGCTGGGGCTGCCGCTGATGGTGAAGCCGGCCCAGGGCGGTTCCGGCCTGGGCGCCGCCGTGGTCCGGGACGCCGCGGCACTCCCCGCCGCGATGGTCGGCTGCTTCGCGTACGACTCGACGGCGTTGGTCGAACGGTACGTGCCCGGCATGGACGTGGCGGTCTCCGTGGTCGACCTCGGTGCCGGCCCGCGCGCCCTGCCGCCAGTGGAGATCGTGCCGCGCAACGGCGTGTACGACTACGCGGCCCGCTACACCGCCGGGCGTACCACCTGGCACGCCCCGGCCCGGCTCGACAGCGCCGTCGCCGACACGGTCACCGAGGTGGCACTGGCGGCGCACAGCGCCCTGGGCCTGCGCGACCTGTCCCGGGTCGACCTGATCGTCGACGCCGACGGCCGACCGCACGTGCTGGAGGTGAACGTCTCGCCGGGCATGACCGAGACGTCGCTGCTGCCGCTGGCGATCCAGGCGGCCGGGCTGGACTTCGGGCGGGTGCTGGGGTCGCTGGTCAGCCGCGCCGCCGCCAGGCGCGGCTGACCGCTTCCTGCGGTCGCCAACGCCCGCGCCTGGCCTGCCTGGCCCCCCTCAGCATCCTGCGCGGCGCGCCCCGGCCGCTGAGGGGGCGCTGACCCTTCCCGGGGATCGGGTCGACCAGCAAGCGACACGTCCGGTGATCGTGCGCCTCGGCTGGCCGGAGCGCGCTCGACGACCCGGCCGGCGGGTGCCGTGACCGTGCCCAACGACCGGCCGACGCGTCGGGGTGGCCGGCAGCATGCCGCAGCGGGACGTCCCGGCCCGCACCGCCCGGCCCGTCGGGCAGGCCCCGTGGCGAGCTTCAGACCGCCCGGGGCCCGCCTTACCTCGCGGGCCCGGTTCCCCGGCGGGACTCCACGGCACCCGGGCCGTCGGCGTCGTTCCTGCCCGCCCGGGGCGTCGGCGTCGTTCCTCGGCAGCGCCCGGCCGTCCCGTCGTTCCTGCTGGCCTACCTGGCGGGCTCGGTCCCTCGGTGGGACTCCGCGGCGGCCGGGCCGTCCGCGTCATTCCTGTTCTGGAAGTCGTCGCTGTCCTCGGTGTCGTTCGCCGTGGCATCGTGGCTCGCCCTGGCGTTCCTCGCGCCGCCGCCGATACCAGCATCGCCGGTTCCGTCGCGATCTTCGGCGTTGGCGCCGTCGCTCGCGTCGTCCGCCGGCACGGGGATCTCCTCGTCCGACTCGATCACCGACACCGGCTCCTCCTCCGCGATTTCCTCCTCGCGGGAGGCCTGCGCGGACAGGCTGGACGGTGCCTGCCACTGGATGCGCGGCGGCTCGGCCAGCGGGCGGCCACCGAACTCGGCGAGCCAGGCCGCCACCATGGCCAGGTTCTCGCGCCACTGCGACTCGGAGATGGGCGGGAGGATCGAGTCCCACAGCGACAGGAAGGTGCCCCGCAGCTGGAGCCGCCCGTACGGCCGGGCCAGGAACCACATGTGCAGGTGCGCCGACCCGTCGCCCCACCGGTTGACGTGTACCCGACCAACCCCGTCCAGCGACCGGATAGCGCGTTCCAGCCGTACCGTCATGACCCCCAGCTCGGCGGCGAGCAGGTTGGGAAGGTCTCCGAGGTCGAGATGGGAGCGGGACTCCAGGATCAGCACCATCGGCAGGCCGGTGGGGCGGTCCATGGCGCGTACCCGCCATCGCTCACCCACCCAGATGTAGGCGTCGTCGGGGGCGTTGCAGGCGGTGCATTCCCGGTGCCCTTCGCCCTTGCGGGGCGGCTCGACCGGGACCGGCTCATCGAGGTGCTTGACGCGGAGGTCGCCCTCGAAGGGGAAGGAGGGCCACTGGGTGAAATCCGGGACTGCGGGAGGGGTGTCGTGCACGAGGCTGACCCTAACCGAGTCTGAGACCGGTGTCCCCACCCGAACGTCGGCGATCGTGAGGACCTCTCGCGGGTCGCGGGAACCCCGACCGTTGGCGCTCGGAATCCACTCGGAGAGCAGTTGTCCACAGGCTGGTGAGATCACCACCACGGCACGTCATCCACAGGCTGGCACGCCGTCTGACAGCGTGTTTCACGTGAAACGGGGGGTGCCTGTGGAAAACCGCTGTGGATAACCCTGGCCGCAATCCACAAGTTCAACCACAGGCCTGGCGGGCCCGTTTCTCCCAACGATCGAAGCGCCGGTCGGCTGCTGGCAGGAACCCTGTTTCTCGGTACGGCCCGCGGTGGACGCGGCCCCACCGAAGCCGGCTTCAGCGGCGCCCGACACCCTCATGCCCGATCCCTCCGCAAGTGACCCGCGCCTCTGCTGGCCCGGCTGAGCCGTCCCCGATCCCGTCGTTACCTACGCCATCGCGCAATGTCAGATCGACGGCGGAGTGATCCATGAGTGTCGCGCGAGGGCGCCCTGCTTGTTTCACGTGGAACGCCGCGAGCGGAAGGACTGCGGCGGTACGGACCGGATCCGTGGGCATCGGACGTCAGGCCAGGCGTCAGGTGCCGGGTATCGGCGGCGGCACCGGCCGGCGCATGCGGGGTTTTCCGCGGCGGCACCGGCCGGCGTACGCCAGGGACCCGCCGCGGCATCGGTCGGCGGGCGCGACGTCGGCGTCGGGCTCGAGCCGCTCGGGTGTCGGGCCGTCCGGTGCGGGTTGTGAACGTCGGATGCGCCGTGACGTCGGGTGCCGATCTGTGGAGGCATCGCGCGGTGGGGGCGTCGCGCGAGCCATTCAGTGACGCAGTGACGGCAGCAGCGGTCACCGCTCGGGCCCCGAGAATGCGGGGATCGCTGGGACGATGCCAGGGTTGTCAGCGCCGGCGCCGGTGGCTACGACAGGATTCGCTGGGACCGTTGGGACCACTAGGACCGGGCCGGTGGCGTTGCCGGTGAGATCAGGGTGCCAGCCATCGTGCGATCTCCAACGCGCCGGAACGGGTCCAGCAAAAATCAGCGCGAGTGCGCCGGCGCCGAGTCGGCGCCGGCCGTGGGGCGCCGGCGTGGGGCGCCGGCCGTGGGGCGCCGGCCGTGGGGCGGAGCAGGCGGGGCCGAGCCGACCCCGGCGAAAGCCTCGGCACCAGGCATCCCCGCTACTGCATTCCCACGTCCGCGTTTCACGTGAAACGCGGACGCTCGGCGGCGGTGGCCGGGTGAGAACCGCAAGTCGCTGACGCAAGGCCCCTTATTCCCAGGAGGTGACCGGCAAGGCACCCTCAATCGCCGTGGAGCGGAGAAGACGTCCGGCGGCCACCCGTAGACGCCTGGACGCTTCTATCCGCTCACACGCCCGCGTAGCGCCCCCGCGCGACCCGCTGTCCGCCACGCCGCCGATCTCAGATCGGCCCCCTCGGCGGGTGAAGCCCGATCACAGCGGAAGCCAAAGGACGAGAAGTAGCGACACTCGAGTCTCTGCCCGCCCAGCTCCCCCCGTGGCAGACCGGCCGGACACCGGGGCTCGCAGCCAAGATGCTCGACCAAGAATTTCAAAGGGGGCGTCGTACGCGGACCTGGTCCAGGCCTCGAGCCCAGCGCGGCCACGTCCCGACAGCCCGGAGCACCCCATCGCCAACGCCGCCCAGTCAGCAACGAAGCCCCCGGATCGCACCGGCGTCCGGGGAGGGCCGCCGACAATTCTCAGATTCAGCCGCACCGCCCGAGCTCCCGGCATCACACCATCACCAGGCCACGACCGGCTGCCCCCACTCACACGACCGCACCGCACACCTTGAGCCGCAGATCCCGGCCACCGTTTCACGTGAAACGGGGAACCCACTCCTCGGCCTCACCGACCACGGCACCTCGCCGCCTGCGCTTGGCGCAGGCGGCGAGACTCACGCCGGCGACGGGACGATCACGGTGCCCGGGCCGACCGGAGCACTGGCGGCTGCTGCCCGCCCGACAGGCCAGGCAACCCGGCCGGCATCCGCTGGCGTCCGACACCGGCCACTCAGGCCACTCGGCCTCACCTCGGAACCGCCGCCCACGCGAGGCATCGAGATCGGGAGGGAACGAACCGGCCGCGTGCCCCGAGGGGCGACGCGGCCGGGCGACGGAACGAGCGAGCGGTCAGCTCTCGGGCTCCTGCTCATCCACGCCGATGATGCCCACGATCCGCTCCAGGTCGTCCACCGTGGCGAACTCGATCGTGATCTTGCCCTTGCTCCGGCCGATGTCGACCTTCACCCGGGTGTCGAAGCGGTCGGAGAGCCGGTCGGCCAGATCGGTGAGCGCCGGGGCCTCCGGCTTGGTACGCCGCTTCGCCGCCGGGGTCTTCGCCGGCCCGTCGCTGAGTGCGAGCGCCACGATCTCCTCGGTCGCGCGTACGGACAGGCCCTCGGCGACGATCCGGAGGGCGAGCTGTTCCTGCGCCTCTGCCTCGTCGAGGCTCAGCAGTGCCCGGGCGTGCCCCGCCGAGAGCACGCCGGCGGCGACCCGGCGTTGCACCTGCGCCGGGAGGTTCAGCAGGCGAATGGTGTTGGAGATCTGCGGCCGGCTCCGGCCGATCCGCCGGGCCAGCTCCTCGTGGGTGGCGCCGAACTCCTCCAGCAACTGCTGGTAGGCCGCAGCCTCTTCCAGCGGGTTGAGGTTCGCCCGGTGGATGTTCTCCAGGAGGGCGTCCCGGAGCATCGCGTCGTCCTTGGTGTCCCGGACGATCGCCGGGATGCTCTCCCGGCCCACCGCCTGGGCGGCCCGCCACCGACGCTCGCCCATGACGAGTTCGTACTTCTCGGCGTCGAGCTGGCGGACGACGATCGGCTGGAGGAAGCCCACCTCCTGGATAGAGGTCTTCAGCTCCTCCAGCGCGTCCTCGTCGAAGACGTGGCGGGGCTGCTTGGGGTTCGGCACGATCGCGTCGACCGGGATCTCGGCGAAGCGGGCACCTGGCACCGGGCTCAGCTGGGGCTCGGACTTGGCCGGCAGCGTGGCCACCGGCGCGGTCACCGTCTCGACGGGAGCCTCAACCGCCGTACGCCCGGTGTCAGGCGCGGCGGGCGCGGCGATGGTGGTGCTCGGCACCTCCGGCGCCGGCCCGGTCGGGATCAGTGCCCCGAGCCCTTTACCCAGACCGCCACGGGGACGGTTCTTCATGCGACGCCTCCCAGCGACTCGTCCGCACTACGCATTCCGGCTCACCGGCTCCTTGACACCACGCTCGGCGATTTCCTGGGCGGCTTCGAAGTAGCTCGTCGCCCCCCGCGAACCGGGATCGTAGGTCATCACGGACTGCCCGTAGCTGGGTGCCTCCGAGACCCGGACGTTGCGCGGGATGACCGCCTGGAGGACCTTGTCACCGAAGTGGTTCCGGACGTCCTGCTCGACCGCGTCGGCCAGCCGGGTACGCCGGTCGTACATGGTGAGCAAAATCGTGGAGACCTCGAGCTTCGGGTTGAGGTGCTGGCGGACCAGGTTGATGTTGTTGATCAGCTGGTTCAGGCCCTCCAGCGCGTAGTACTCGCACTGAATCGGGATCAGCACCTCCAGCGCGGCCACCAGGGCGTTGACCGTCAGCAGGCCAAGCGAGGGCGGACAGTCGATGAAGACGTAGTCGAAGTGCCCCGGGTACGCGGCGATGGCCCGGGCGAGCCGGGACTCCCGGGCGACCACGGACACCAGCTCGATCTCCGCGCCCGCCAGGTCGATGGTGGCCGGCACGCACCACAGGTTGGGGATGCCCTCGACCTCCTGGGCAACATCCTCCAGCGGCACGCTGTTGATCAGGCAGTCGTAGACGTCCGGCACCCCGGTGTGGTGCGGCACGTTGAGCCCGGTCGACGCGTTGCCCTGCGGGTCGAGGTCGACCACCAGCACCCGGTTGCCGTGCAGGGCGAGCGCCACCGCCAGGTTCACCGTGGTCGTGGTCTTGCCCACGCCGCCCTTCTGGTTCGCGACGCACATGACCCGGGTCCGCTCGGGCCGAGGCATGGTCACCTCGCCACTCGGATTAAGGATCTGCACGGCGCGCATCGCCTCCATTGCCAACGGTGGGTCATCCTCTTCGCGCGTCGGGGTTTCACGTGAAACGTACGCGGCGGCGGTCTGGTCGGTGGCCCCGCCCCCGGCCGCCGGCCCCGGCGTGTCCGGGGTGACGGACATCGAGTCCGGCACCGCCCCCGGGTGCGGCTGCTGCGGTACCGGCGGCACGTTGCCGCCGACCGGTGTCTCGAAGCGGGACGGCCCGCCGGAGTTGCGGCGGACCGGGGCGGTGCGGTCGCTGGGCGCGTTGACCGGCCGGCCCGCGTCGTCCGCGATGGACGGCGGGGGAACGTACGACTCGGGCGACGGATGCGCCGCACCGACCCCGGGCACGTCCCGGCGTACCACCGGGTCGCAGTCCGGTGGGCCGGCGGGGCCCGGCTGGCCACCGGTCGGCCAGGACTCGTGGTCGGTTTCACGTGAAACAGGGTCCGCGCCGGAGGGAAGGCCCTCCGGGCGTCTCACCCGTGGATCGTCGTACCTGCCGTCGTCATGCACCTGTCATCCCTGCCCGCTCCGGATGGTCGGTCCGCATCCCGTCAATCAGGCCGCACGCGCGCTCGCGTCGCAGCGCGTACGGCCCGGCGGGAGCGGTCGGGACCCGGTGCGCCCGACGCCCGCCCGCTCCACACTATCGACGCGCGGCCAGCCTACGGGGGACGGGCGCGGCGGGTCCATCTCGGTTGTCCGCCGGGCCCTCACGACACGCCCGAATTACCCGCCCGGAGTCAGCGAGCGCGCTTGCGTCCGCCGCGCGAGCGCTTCGGCGCCTTCTTCGCGGCCGGCGGCCGGACCACCCGCTCACGCACGATCTCCACCACGGTGGTGGGCGGATCGATGAGCCCGACCCCGCAGAGGTGCACGGTCGGCTCGCCACCGCCGAGGCGATCGACGGCCTCGGCGTGCTCCGCAATCTCATCGGCGGCAGAGGACCCCTTCAAGGCGATCAACCGGCCACCGGGCACGGCAAGCGGCAGGCACCAGCCGGAGAGCCGGTCCAGCGGCGCGACCGCTCGCGCGGTCACCACGTCCGCAGTGAGCGGGCCGGTGCCGGTCGCGCCCGATGCCGCCTCGTCGGCCCGGCCACGGAACACCCGGACCATCTTGGCCAGCCCGAGCTGCTGCACCGCCTCGATGAGGAAGGAGGTACGCCGGGCCAGCGGCTCGACCAGGGTCACGTGCAGGTCGGGGCGGGCGATCGCCAGCACCAGCCCGGGCAGCCCGGCACCGGAGCCGACGTCGATGACGCTCGCGCCCTCCGGGATGCGCTCGGCGACGGCAGCGCAGTTGAGCAGGTGCCGGTCCCAGACCCGGGGTGCTTCCCGCGGGCCGATCAGGCCGCGCACCACCCCGTCGGTGGCGAGCAGCTCGGCGTACGCGGCCGCCAGGTCCAGCCGGTCACCGAAGAGCGCCTGGGCGGCCGGGGCCAGTTCGGCCGGCAGCACGGCGTCCTCCGGGGAGGGGACGGGGCGGACAGGCGACGGCCCGGGCGGCGTACCACCCGGGCCGGACACGGCCTCGGCCGTGACGTCGTCGTGGGTCACCCGGTCAGTCCGCCGGCCGGACGATGATGCGCCGGTTCGGCTCGACACCCTCGGACTCGCTCTCCACACCGTTCATGGCGTTGACCACGTCGTGCACGCACTTACGCTCGAACGCCGACATCGGCTCCAGCCGGACCGGCTCGCCGTGCTCCTTGACCTTCTCCACCGCGTTCTTGGCCACGGCGGCGAGTTCCTTGCGCCGGGTGGCACGGTAGCCGCCGACGTCGAGCAGCAGGCGGCTGGGCGTACCGGTCTGCCGGAACACCGCGAGCCGGGCCAGCTCCTGGAGTGCCTCCAGGGTGGCGCCGCGCTGGCCAACCAGATTCTGCAGCCGCGCACCGACCACCTCGACGACCGGGCGTCCGCCGGAGACGAGCTCGTCGATGTCGCCGTCGTAGTCGAGGATGTCGAGCAGGCCCTCGACGTAGTCCGCGGCGATCTCGCTCTGCCGGAACAGCTCGCTCTCGCCGACGGCCTTCTTCGGGGCGCCCGCCTCGGTCTCGGTCTCCTCGGTCTCCTCGGGCTCGCCGTCACCGGTCGCGGCGGTCGGCACGGTCTCCTCGTCCACGGACTGCTCCGCGCTGGGAATGCTGGTGTCGGTCACGGTGTCATCTCCGTACTCACTCGGCCGGACCGTCGGGTCCGCTGGTTTCCCGGGGGGTGCCCGGCGGGAGATGGCCGGTGCCCACGGGCACGTCTGTACGGGCAGTCTCGCCCGTGACCGCGCCAGGCGCGGCGGGTTCCGGCCCGGCGCCGGCCGTACGGCGGCTGCGCGGTGCCGGAAGGCCGCCGCAGGTGGTCCCCGACGGCGGCCCGGTGGGTCAGCCCTGCCGCTTGGCGGGCCGGCCCTTCTTCGGGTTGGTCGGCTTCGCGCCCGGCTTCGGCCCGGCGACCTTCGGCGCGGTGGGCTTGGCCGGCACCTGCGCGGCCGGCTTGGCACGGTTGAGGAAGCCGCCGATCTTCGCCGGCTGCGCCGGGCCGCGGGACGCCGTGCTGCCGGCCTTGGGGTTGGTCACCAGCGGCGGGAACTTGCGCAGCACCCACTGCTGCTGGCCGAGCGTGAAGAGGTTGTTGGTGACCCAGTAGATGATCACACCGATCGGGAAGATCGAGCCGGAGATCAGCAGCGACAGGGGGATGCCGTAGAGCATCAGTCGCTGCACCATCCGCTGCTGCGGGTCCTCCGCCCAGCCGGTCTTGAGGATCATCTGGCGGCTGGTCAGATAGGTGGTGCCCATCATGACCAGCACCAGGACGCCGGCAATGATCTTCACGGTGGTGCCGTTGGCGCCGAGGCGGGCCAGCTCGTCGGCGGTCGAGCCGAACTTGCCGGCGATCGGGGCGGTGAAGATCTTCGCGCTGGAGGCGCTGTCGAACTGGTCAACCGTCCAGCCGTAGAGGGTCTTGTTCAACTTGGCCGGGTCGAGGCGACGCAGCACGTGGAAGAGGCCGAGGAAGACCGGGATCTGGAGGAACATCGGAAGGCAGCCCATCAGCGGGTTGGCCTTTTCCTTCCGGTAGAGCTCCATCATCTCCTTCTGGAGCGTCTCCCGGTCACCCTTGTGCTTCTCCTGCAGCTCCTTGACCTTGGGCTGAAGCGCCTGCATCGCCCGCTGCGACTTGATCTGCTTGACGAAGACCGGGAACAGGATCACCCGGACGGTGACCACCAGGAAGACGATGGCGAGGATCCAGGCCCAGTTCGTGCCGAGGACCGAGTCGACCGGCACCCCGATGGCGTCCCAGGCCGAGTGCCAGGTCAGCAGGATCCACGAGATCGCGTAGTAGATCCAGTCAAGACTGAACAATTCTCAGGCTCCAGTCACGTCGGCACGGCGGCGGCCGCCCGGCTCCGGCACCGGGTCATGTCCACCTGGGTGGAAAGGGTGGCAGCGCGACAGCCGCAGGACCGTCAGGCCGGCTCCCCGGAGCGCGCCGTGTCGGGCCACCGCCTCCAGGGCGTACGCACTGCACGACGGGTAGAACCGACAGCGGGCCGGCAACGCCGGGCTTATCCAACGACGGTACGCGACGATGGGGCCAATCAGCATCCGGGCACCCATGCTGGTCGGACGCGAACCGGCGGATCCGGTGCTCATCGGGACCGCCGGCCCCGGGGTGCCCGGGCGGCGGCGATCGCCGCGTCCAGGTCGGCACCCAGCCGGAGGTAGGACGCCTCGGCCGCGGCGGGCAGCGCGCGTACCACCAGGGTGCTTCCCTCGGGCAGCGCGGCCAGGCGCTCGCGGACCAGGTGCCGCAGCCGGCGCCGGACCTTGTTGCGGACCACGGCGGGGCCGACTGCCTTGGACACGACGAAGCCGGCGCGGGTCGGCACGGAGATCGTCTCCGTGCCACTGGCCCGCGCCGGCTCCGGCGAGGTTGTCGCGGCGGGTTCGGGGGTGACCGGCACGGTCAGATGGACGACGACCGCGCCTCGCCCGGCGCGTCGGCCACCCCTGACCGCTGCGGCGAAGTCGTTGCTGCGCCGCAGTCGCTGTGCGGCCGTCAGCACGACTACCCACGTCCCCCGGACCGGACCCGGTCGGCTCAGGCCGACAGGCGGGTGCGGCCCTTGGCGCGGCGGGTCGAGATGATGGCGCGGCCGGCACGGGTGCGCATGCGCAGCCGGAAGCCGTGGGTCTTCGCGCGTCGGCGGTTGTTCGGCTGGTAGGTGCGCTTGCTCACGTCAGGCTCTCCGTTTTCGTACGTCCACGGCGCGGGATCGCCGGGGTCGTGTGGTGGTCCAGGCCACCTCGGCGGTGGCCCCCGATCGGTGCTGCCCGGCGACGCGGGACCTCGGCGATGCGGGGAAGCGACCGCGGACAGCAAGCACCCATCACCCTAGCAGAGGGCGACAGAGCAGCCGCTCCAGCCTACGCAGGGGGGCAATGACCGTCAAACAGGTCACCGGAGGCACGAGCAGGGCGGCCGGACGACCGAACCGGGGGTTTTCACTGATGCCGACAAGCGGCCGGAGCGTCGGCGGTTGATGGTGTCCCGCCGTCGCTGTTACCGTGCCCGATTGCGGTCAGCGTCGGTAGTCCGGGTTGTGGCTGGCAGGCAAGACCGGACACGGCAGTCAATCGTTCGGCACGGTGAACCCGCTCAACGTCCTCGCCCGACCAGGGGGGCAGGTCCGACCCGCGCACGACGGGCGGCACAATCGGTCGGTACACACAGGCTGTGGATAACTTGTGGATGCCGGTCGGTCAGCCGCCCGGTGGGGTGAGGTACCACCCGCTCGAACGCGGTGGCGGGCCCGGAACGGCCGACTGGACCACAGCGGCGGCCGGGAGCAGAGGCGAGGGGGTGGCACGACGGTGGCCGGTACGACCGACCTTGCCGCGGTGTGGACCGCGGCGACGGACGAACTCGCCGACGAGATCATCTCCGCGCAGCAACGCGCGTACCTGCGGCTGACCCGGCTGCGGGCGATCGTCGAGGACACCGCGCTGCTCTCCGTCCCGGACGCCTTCACCCGGGACGTGATCGAGTCACGGCTCCGCCCGGCCATCACCGAGGCGCTCACCCGCCGGCTGGGCCGGCCGATCCAGGTCGCGGTCACCGTACGGGTCGCCGAGGACGCCGCCGGCCGCCCCGCCGGCACCGTCTACCGCAGCGGCCCCGAACCCGCGCAGCTCGGGCTCGACGTTCCCGCGGACGACTTCGCCGCGGGCCCGCCCGCGTTCCCGGACCTGCCGCCGGCCTATCCGGAGCAGCCCGCCGAGGCGGAGCAGCCGGTCGCGCCGGCGGCGCACGACGGCCACCGTGCGGGGCGCATCCCGGCCAGCCGGGACGGTGGCCAGGACACCCTCTTCGGCGCCGCGTTCGCCGAGCCGCTGCGGGGCGGCGGTCCCGGCCCCGAACGACGCGGCTTCGAGGAGCGCGCCCTGCCCGACGGGCCGGGGGTCGACGGGCGCGGCTACGAGCCCGCGTACCGGGGCGAGGCCGGGCTGCCGCGCGACCCGCACGGTCCGCGCGGCCTGCTTCGCGACGGCGGTACGGACAGCGGCCCCGGCCGGGCCGGCGCGGACCACCGCCCCGGCGGGCGGGACGACCGCCGCCCGGGGGGCGGGGACAGCGGCGGCAACCGGCTCAACCCGAAGTACATGTTCGAGACGTTCGTCATCGGCTCGTCGAACCGGTTCGCGCACGCGGCGAGCGTCGCGGTGGCCGAGTCACCGGCGAAGGCGTACAACCCGCTGTTCATCTACGGCAGCTCCGGGCTGGGCAAAACCCACCTGCTGCACGCCATCGGGCACTACGCCACCACGTTGGGCAACGCCCGCTCGGTCCGGTACGTCTCGACCGAGGAGTTCACCAACGACTTCATCAACTCGCTGCGCGACGACAAGACCAGCGCGTTCCAGCGCCGCTACCGCGATGTCGACATTCTGCTGATCGACGACATCCAGTTCCTGGAGAACCGCGAGCGGACGCAGGAGGAGTTCTTCCACACCTTCAACACCCTGCACAACGCCAACAAGCAGATCGTGATCACCTCCGACCGCTCGCCAAAGCAGCTGGCAACGCTGGAGGACCGGCTGCGGACCCGGTTCGAGTGGGGCCTGCTCGCCGACATCCAGCCGCCGGACCTGGAGACCCGGATCGCGATCCTGCAGAAGAAGGCGGCCCAGGAGCGGCTGTACGCCCCGCCGGACGTGCTGGAGTTCATCGCCTCCCGGGTGTCGAACTCGATCCGGGAGCTGGAGGGCGCACTGATCCGGGTCACCGCGTTCGCCAGCCTCACCCGGTCGAACGTCGAGCTGTCGCTGGCCGAGGAGGTGCTGCGGGACTTCATCCCGGACGGCGCCGGGCCGGAGATCACCGCCGACCAGATCATGGTCTCCACCGCTGACTACTTCGGGGTGAGCCTGGAGGACCTGCGTGGCCACTCCCGCTCCCGGGTGCTGGTCAACGCCCGCCAGGTCGCCATGTACCTGTGCCGGGAGCTGACCGACCTGTCGCTGCCCCGGATCGGGCAGGCATTCGGTGGCCGGGACCACACCACCGTGATGCACGCCGACCGGAAGATCCGCCAGCAGATGGCGGAGCGCCGCTCGCTCTACAACCAGATCGCCGAGCTGACCAACCGGATCAAGCAGAACACCTGAGGCGTACGCCACGCCGGCGCGCGCCGGACCAGCAGTACGGAGACCCGCCCGGCCGAGATCGGCCGGGCGTTTTCGTGCCTGTGGAGAACCGACGGTTGACCCTGCACCGGGTCGAGGGCCCAGAATCGGCGCCGTGTTCATCCACAGGACGACCCGGTTGTCCACATCCCCTGTTCCACAGTCTGTGGAAAACCACGCAGCGTCCGCACCCGGTTACCCACAGACTGTGGACAAACCCTGGGGACGATGCTGTGGACGCCTGGGGACGACGGTCGGGTTGTCCACCGACGACGGTCGACCTGTGTACGGGCTGTTGAAGGTTCTGGGGACAACGCGGTCCGCAGCCGCCGGCGGTGTCCACAGCACTGGGGAGAAACCCGGTGGATTACCCGTGGACAACCTGGGGACAACCGTGGACAACCTGGGGACCGGGCCGGGCTGTGGACCGGCACCCGGGTTTACCCCCCGGTTCTCCACAGCCAACCCACCGGTGGATAACCTGTCTGACCTGGGCTGACGCGAGTTCTCCACAGTTTGCACAGGTGCGATGAAGACGATGAGTTATCTCTTCTAGACAACAAAAACCAATCATCACCGTTGGACTTCCTGTGGATCGGGCCGGAACGCTGCCGTCGGCAGTCGCTCCGGCACCTGGATCCACGGGGTCGGGCGCACAGCCGATGCCCACGCGCCCTAAGGTGCGATGGGTACCCGCACGGTCGGGCGGGGCGGTGGGCAGCGGTCGGCATGAGAGAGTTGTCGCTGACGTCGACGCGGAGGCATTGATGAAGTTCCGAGTGGAGCGCGACGCGCTCGCCGAAGCGGTGGCGTGGACCGCGAAGAGCCTTCCCAACCGGCCGTCCGTACCGGTGCTCGCCGGGGTGATGCTCCGGGTCACCGACGGCAACCTGCAGGTTTCCGGCTTCGACTACGAGGTCTCCAGCCAGGTGACCGTCGAGGTGCAGGGGGACGCCGACGGCGCCGCCCTCGTCTCCGGCCGTCTGCTCGCCGAGATCACCAAGGCACTGCCGGCCAAGCCGGTGGACATTGCCGCGGTCGGGGCCCACCTGGAGCTCGTCTGCGGCAGCGCCCGGTTCACCCTGCCGACCATGCCGGTGGAGGACTACCCGGCCCTGCCGGAGATGCCGGAGAGCGCCGGCATCGTCGACGCGGCCGCCTTCGCCGCCGCCGTCGCGCAGGTGGCCGTGGCCGCCGGCCGGGACGAAACGCTGCCGATGATGACCGGCGTTCGGCTGGAGCTCTCCGGCGGCACGCTGGCGATGCTCGCCACCGACCGGTACCGTCTCGCGCTGCGCGAGATGGAGTGGAACCCGGACGACGCCGAGATCAGCATCAACGCACTGGTGCCGGCGCGCACCCTGCACGACACCGCCAAGGCGCTCGGCCCGCTCGGTGGCCAGGTCACCATGGCTCTCTCCCAGGGCGGGGCCGGCGAGGGCATGATCGGCTTCGCGGGCGGCACCCGGCGTACCACCAGCCGGCTGCTCGACGGGGCGAACTACCCGCCGGTGCGCTCGCTCTTCCCGGCCGCCCACAACGCCGAGGCGCGGATACCGGTCAGCACGCTGATCGAGGTGGTCAAGCGGGTCGCCCTGGTCGCCGAGCGGACCACCCCGGTGCTGCTGAGCTTCAGCTCCGACGGCCTGGTGGTCGAGGCGGGTGGCACCGAGGAGGCGCGGGCCAGCGAGGCGATGGAGGCCACCTTCACCGGCGAGCCGCTGACCATCGGTTTCAACCCGCAGTACCTGATCGACGGCCTGGCCAACCTGGGCGCCCAGTTCGCGCTGCTGAAGTTCGTTGACGCCTTCAAGCCGGCGGTGATGTCCCCCGCCGGGGAGGATGGCGAGGTCATCCCGGGGTACCGGTACCTCATCATGCCGATCCGCGTGTCCCGCTGATCGCAGCCCCAGCAGACCCAGACGCACGGAGGTAGGAGCAGATGCAGCTCGGCCTGGTAGGACTCGGCCGGATGGGCGGCAACATGCGCGAGCGGTTGCGCGCCGCCGGGCACGAGGTGGTCGGCTTCGACCACAACGCGGAGCTGAGCGACGTCGCGAGCCTGGCGGCGCTGGCCGAGAAGCTGGAGTCGCCCCGCGCGGTCTGGGTGATGGTCCCGGCCGGTGTCACCGACACGACCATCGACGAGCTCGCCGGCGTGCTGGGCGAAGGCGACATCATCATCGACGGCGGCAACTCGCGTTTCAGCGACGACGCCCCCCGTGCGGAGCGGCTGGCCGAGCGGGGCATCGGCTACCTGGACGCCGGCGTCTCCGGCGGCGTCTGGGGCCGGCATAACGGGTACGCCCTGATGATCGGTGGCGCCAAGGAGCACGTGGAGCGGCTGATGCCGATCTTCGAGGCGCTCAAGCCGGCGGGCGAGTTCGGCTTCGTGCACGCCGGTCCGGTCGGCGCCGGTCACTACGCCAAGATGGTGCACAACGGCATCGAGTACGGCCTGATGCACGCCTACGCCGAGGGCTACGAGCTGCTGGCGAAGTCGGAACTGGTGACCAACGTGCCGGGCGTGTTCAAGTCCTGGCGCGAGGGCACCGTGGTCCGCTCCTGGCTGCTCGACCTGCTCGACCTGGCCCTGGAAGAGGACCCGGAGCTGGCCGAGCTGAGCGGCTACACCGAGGACACCGGCGAGGGCCGCTGGACGGTCGACGAGGCGGTCCGGCTCGCGGTGCCGCTGAACGTCATCACCGCCTCGCTCTTCGCCCGGTTCGCCTCCCGCCAGGACGACTCGCCCGCGATGAAGGCCGTCGCCGCGCTGCGCCAGCAGTTCGGCGGCCACGCCGTCCGCAAGCGCTGACCGGTAGCCACGCACCTGTGTACGTCCGCCGGCTCGAACTGGTCGACTTCCGCTCGTACGAGCGGGTCGGCGTCGACCTGGAGCCGGGGCCGAACGTCCTGATCGGCGCCAACGGCGTCGGCAAGACCAACCTGGTCGAGGCGCTGGGCTACGTGGCGACCCTGGACTCGCACCGGGTCGCCACGGACGCCCCCCTCGTCCGGATGGGCGCCGCCTCGGCGGTGATCCGCTGTGCGGTGGTGCACGAGGGGCGGGAACTCCTGGTCGAGCTGGAGATCGTCCCCGGCAAGGCCAACCGGGCCCGGCTGGGCCGCTCACCCGCCCGGCGGGCCCGGGACGTGCTCGGCGCGCTGCGGCTGGTGCTCTTCGCCCCGGAGGACCTGGAACTCGTCCGGGGTGACCCGGCCGAGCGCCGCCGCTACCTGGACGACCTGCTGGTCCTCCGGCAGCCCCGGTACGCCGGGGTGCGCGCCGACTACGAGCGGGTGGTCAAGCAGCGCAACGCCCTGCTGCGCACCGCGTACCTGGCCCGCAAGACGGGCGGGTCGCGTGGCGGGGACCTGTCCACCCTGGCGGTCTGGGACACCCACCTGGCCCGGCACGGCGCCGAGCTGCTGGCCGGCCGGCTGGAACTGGTCGCCGCGCTGGCCCCGCACGTGACGAAGGCGTACGACGCGGTGGCGGCGGGCCGGGGCGCGGCGGGTATCGCGTACCGGCCGTCGCTGGAGCTGGCCGAGCCGACCACCGACCGCTCGGCGCTGGCCGAGGCGTTGACCGCCGCGCTGGCCGAGGCCCGGTCGGCCGAGATCGAACGCGGCACGACGCTGGTCGGCCCGCACCGCGACGAGCTCAGCCTCACCCTCGGCCCGCTGCCCGCCAAGGGGTACGCCAGCCACGGCGAGTCCTGGTCGTACGCGCTGGCGCTGCGGCTGGCCGGGTACGACCTGCTGCGCGCCGACGGCATCGAGCCGGTGCTGGTGCTGGACGACGTCTTCGCCGAGCTGGACGCGGGCCGGCGGGAGCGGCTGGCGGAGCTGGTGGGTGGGGCCGGTCAGCTCCTGGTGACCTGCGCGGTCGACGACGACGTGCCGGCGGCGCTGCGCGGCATCCGGTACGTGGTGGGCGAGGGGACGGTGCGACGTGTCGACTGAACCGGAGCGCGCCGGCGAGGGCGGTCAGCCGATTCGCCGGACGGGTGGCCCGAGCCGCGCCACCTCGGGCGGCCGGCGCGGTGCGCGTACCCCTGAGGGGGCCGGAACCGACGCGGGCGGTGCCGCCGCCCGCGCGGCCGGTGCCGGCGCGGACGCCGGGCCCGGTGGGCGGGGAGCCGGGAACGGCGACGCGGGGCGGCCGGCGGGTGCCGGTGCGGACGCCGCGCCCGGCGCGGGTGGGTCCGGGCCGGAGCTGGCGCGGGCGGTGCTGGACGCGGCGAAGGCCCGCCGGGACGCGGCGGCGAAGACCCGCCGCAGGAGCGCGGTCGGCGGCGACGGCGGTGGCGAGCGGCGGCTGCGCGGCTACTCCGGGCCCGGACCGGACCCGCGTGACCCGCAGCCGCTCGGCGTGGTGCTGGAACGGTTGATGAAGGCGCGCGGCTGGCAGCAGCCGGCCGCCGAGGCGACTGTCTTCGGCGCCTGGGAGAAGGTTGTCGGGTCGGAGATCGCCCAGCACAGCCGCCCGGTGAAGCTGGAGGACGGCGAGCTGACCGTGGAGGCGCGGTCGACGGCCTGGGCCACCCAGCTGCGGCTGCTGGCCGGGTCGCTGCTCAAGCGGATCGCCGGCGAGGTGGGCCACAACGTGGTGCGCAAGCTGCACATCCACGGCCCGGCGGCGCCGTCCTGGTCCAAGGGCCCGCGGCGGGTCCGGGGCCGGGGACCTCGCGACACCTACGGCTGAGGCGGGGTCACCGCTCGGCGCGTCGGGCCTCCCGCTCGGCGCGCTTGCGTTCCCGCTGCTCACGGCTCCAGCGCTTGCGGTTCTCCAGGTCCTGCTTCCACAGTTCGCGGGCCTGCGTCGAACCGCCCTGCACGGCGCCCTGCACCCCCTCGGCCGGGCCGGCCAGGTACTTGTAGGCCCAGGCCCAGAGCCTGCCGCCCTCGCCGGGGGCCTTCTGCTTCCGGTTCGCCTCGCTCATCTCGCGCCCGACCTCTTCCTCGGCGTGCGGTCACATGTTTTGTGCTCCAATGATTGGTACACCAATCGTTGGTACGATAGCAATGACCACGAGGAGGCCGATCGGTGCGTGACCAGTTCGACGGGGATCCGCTGGCGTTGGAGCAGCAGGTGTGTTTTGCGCTCTCCGTCGCCGCGCGCGGGGTCGTCGCCGTCTACCGTCCGCTGCTGGAACCGATGGGGCTGACCCACCCGCAATATCTGGTCATGCTCGCGCTGTGGCAGCAGGCGCCGCTGTCGGTCCGGGAGCTCAGCCGTCTGCTCCAGCTCGACCCCGGCACGCTGTCGCCCCTGCTCAAGCGACTGGAGGCCGCAGGCTACGTGCGGCGCGAGCGGGACACGACGGACGAGCGGAGCCTCGCCGTCACGCTCACCGCCGAGGGCCAGGCGCTGCGTGCCCGGGCCGAGCGGATCCCGCCGGCGATCGTGGCACGGCTCGGAATGCCGATCGAGGAACTGCGGCAGCTGCACACCATGCTGACCGGGGTGATCGACGCCGCCAACCGCGCCGCGACGGCCGCCCCCGCTCCACCGGGGCCGACGGCCCGGTGATGGCGCCGGCGACCCCGGCCCCGTCCGGTTGACGGAGCCGGGGTCGGGGTCAGGCGGTGGCGTAGACGGCGAAGCCGCGGTCCGCGCAGCGGCGGTAGAAGGTGGCCAGCACGCCCAGTTCGGCGCAGGTGAAATTCCACTGCGGCGGGTCGCCGCTCTCGTCGCGCAGCGCGTCGAGCCGGCTGTCCAGCCAGCGCAGCTGCTGTTCGGCGAGCCGCCCGTCGGCCAGCAGGGAGCGGAGCACCTCGCTGACCGACTCGAAGGTGACCGCCTCGCCGAACGGCCGGTGCTGGGCGACGAACTTCTCCACCCCGCCGGCGATCCAGGAACACCCGTCCGGGTCGATCACCGGGTCCTCGTCCTCGACGGCGGCATCAGTGGCGTAGAGCACATTCTCCAGTCCGAGGATCAGGTCGACCAGTTCGGTGTAGGCGGTTGCCCGGACCGTCCCGGTTTTGGCGATGTGTTCGGCGAGCGCCGCGGTCGGCGCGGAGATGCGTGGAATGTCCGCGATCTCCCCGAAGTCGACGAACTCGGCCGGTGCGACCGGATCGTAGAAGCGGCCGGTCCGCGGCCAGTGCACCGCGACATTGTCCAGCCCCATCTGGCGTCACCCCTTGTGAGCACGTGTCGGATCGATCGGGTCGATCGTCCCGGTAGCGGATGGAAAAGATCAAGACGAGCACCCGTGGCGCCGCAAAGCTACGGTACGGCCGCCCTGCGCGCGACCCCCGACCGGCCACCGGCCCGGCCCGATTCCGTGGCAATGCCGCCCCCGATTCCCCCTTGGCGTGTAGGGGGAGTCGTGGACAGCGCGATTCGGCCCGCTACGGAGGTCTCAGACGCCGCGAAGGGGGTGCCGAGTGGCGTCTCTGTCGTTCGCGCACAGTAGTATTGACGCCGAGACGAACACCCGACGCGGAGCGACGGACCCGGGGCCCAGCGCCCTTGGTCGAAGTCCTGCGTCGGGTCGAGCCGATCGCGATCCGCGGGCAACCGCGGCGACCGGCGTACGCGATCCGTGACCTGGAGTTCCCGGGGCGGTCCGTGCGTCGACGTCGCGTCCTGTCCGCCGAACCCGCGCCCCCGCGCCCTGGCGCGGCCGGCGCGAGAAAGTGGCCGAGGGTGGCAGCGCAGGACAAGCAGGAGTACGGCGCCGAGTCGATCACCGTCCTCGAGGGGCTCGAGGCGGTCCGCAAGCGGCCCGGTATGTACATCGGGTCGACCGGCGAGCGCGGTCTGCACCACCTCGTGTGGGAGGTCGTGGACAACGCCGTGGACGAGGCGCTGGCCGGCCACTGCGACACCATCGACGTGGTGCTGCAGGCGGACGGCGGGGTCCGGGTCACCGACAACGGCCGTGGCTTCCCGGTCGACCTGCACCCGAAGCTGAAGAAGCCGGGTGTCGAGGTCGCGCTCACCGTGCTGCACGCGGGCGGCAAGTTCGACGGCAAGGCGTACGCGGTCTCCGGCGGCCTGCACGGCGTCGGCGTCTCCGTGGTCAACGCCCTCTCCACCAGGATGGCGGTGGAGATCCACAAGTCCGGCTTCGTCTGGCGGCAGCAGTACCGCAACTCCAAGCCGGGCCCGCTGGAGAAGGGCGAGACCACCGACACCACCGGCTCGGCGGTCTCCTTCTGGCCGGACCCGGACGTCTTCGAGACCGTCGACTTCGACTTCCAGACCATCTACCGGCGCCTGCAGGAGATGGCCTTCCTCAACCGCGGCCTCTCCATCCACCTGCTCGACGAGCGGGTCCAGGAGGGCGAGGAGGGTAAGCCGCGCGAGGTCACCTTCTGTTACAAGGGCGGCATCGCCGACTTCGTCCGGCACCTCAACGCCTCCAAGAACCCGATCCACCGCACCGTGGTCGAGTTCGGGGCCGAGGAGGACGGCATGTCGGTCGAGATCGCCATGCAGTGGAACGAGTCGTACGGCGAGTCGGTCTACACCTTCGCCAACACGATCAACACCCACGAGGGCGGCACCCACGAGGAGGGCTTCCGGGCCGCGCTGACCAGCGTCGTCAACCGCTACGGCGCGGACAAGAAGCTGCTCAAGGGCGACGAGAAGCTCTCCGGCGAGGACATCCGGGAGGGGCTGGCCGCGATCATCTCGGTCAAGCTGGCCAACCCGCAGTTCGAGGGCCAGACCAAGACCAAGCTGGGCAACACGCCGGTGAAGAGCTTCGTGCAGCGGGTCTGCAACGAGTGGCTGGTCGACTGGTTCGACCGGAACCCGGCCGAGGCCAAGACGATCATTCAGAAGGCCTCCCAGGCGGCCCGGGCCCGGATCGCCGCCCAGCAGGCACGCAAGCTGGCCCGACGCAAGTCGCTGCTGGAGTCCGGCTCGATGCCGGGCAAGCTGGCCGACTGCCAGTCCACCGACCCGCGCGAGTCCGAGGTCTTCATCGTCGAGGGTGACTCGGCCGGTGGCTCGGCCAAGCAGGGGCGCGACCCGCGTACCCAGGCGATCCTGCCGATCCGCGGCAAGATCCTCAACGTGGAGAAGGCCCGGATCGACCGGGTGCTGAAGAACAACGAGGTCCAGGCGCTGATCACCGCGCTGGGCACGGGCATCCACGACGACTTCGACATGGAGAAGCTGCGGTACCACAAGGTGGTGCTGATGGCCGACGCGGACGTCGACGGCCAGCACATCCAGACGCTGCTGCTCACCCTGCTCTTCCGCTTCATGCGGCCGCTGGTCGAGCTGGGCCACGTCTACCTGGCCGCCCCGCCGCTCTACAAGATCAAGTGGAACAAGCGGGGCGACGACGCCCAGTACGCGTACTCGGACCGGGAGCGGGACGGGCTGATCGCGTTGCGCCAGCAGAAGAAGGCCAACGCCCGGCCGGACGACATCCAGCGGTTCAAGGGTCTCGGCGAGATGAACTACCCCGAGCTGTGGGAGACCACGATGAACCCGGCCACCCGTACCCTGCGCCAGGTCACGCTCGACGACGCCGCGACCGCCGACGAGCTGTTCAGCGTGCTGATGGGTGAGGACGTCGAGGCGCGCCGCTCGTTCATCCAGCGCAACGCCAAGGACGTGCGGTTCCTCGACATCTGACGGCGCCGCGTGGGTCGGCCGGGAATTCCCCGGCCGACCCGCCGGTCCACAGAGTTATCCACAGCTTGGCCGGTTTCCACAGCCGTTATCCACAGCACGAAAACGACTCTGAGTCTGATAAGGGTTAACAGTGACCGATACTCCCGAGTCCACCCCGAACGAGCCGGAGACCCCGGAGACACTTGCGGCGGTCGTGGCGCACGATCGGATCGAGCCGGTCGGCCTCGAGGTCGAGATGCAGCGCTCGTATCTCGACTACGCCATGAGCGTCATCGTCGGGCGGGCCCTGCCGGACGTCCGGGACGGGCTCAAGCCGGTCCACCGCAAGATCCTCTACGCCATGTTCGACTCCGGATACCGGCCGGACCGCGGCTACGTGAAGTGCTCCCGGGTCGTCGGTGACGTGATGGGCCAGTTCCACCCGCACGGCGACTCGGCGATCTACGACGCGCTGGTCCGGATGGCGCAGCCCTGGTCGCTGCGGTACCCGCTGGTCGACGGCAACGGCAACTTCGGTTCGCCCGGAAACGATCCGGCGGCGGCCATGAGATATACGGAATGCAAGCTCGACCCGCTGGCCATGGAGATGCTGCGGGACATCGACGAGGACACCGTCGACCTCCAGGACAACTACGACGGCCGGGCCAAGGAGCCCACCATCCTGCCGTCCCGGATCCCCAACCTGCTCGTCAACGGATCCGAGGGCATCGCGGTCGGCATGGCCACCAAGATCCCGCCGCACAACCTGCGCGAGATCGGCGCGGCGGTGCAGTGGTGCCTGGAGAACCCCGACGAGGACGAGGCCACCACCCTCGACGCGCTGCTGGAGATCGTCAAGGGCCCGGACTTCCCCACCCACGGCCTGATCGTCGGCACCCAGGCGATCCAGGACGCGTACCGGACCGGGCGCGGCTCGATCCGGATGCGCGCCGTGGTCGAGGTCGAGGAGGACAAGCGCGGCCGTCCCTGCCTGGTGGTCAGCGAGCTGCCCTACCAGGTCAACCCGGACAACCTGGCCGAGCGGATCGCCGAGCTGATCAAGGAGGGCAAGCTCGCCGGCATCGCCGACATCCGGGACGAGTCCTCCGGGCGTACCGGCATGCGGATCGTGCTCGTGCTCAAGCGCGACGCGGTCGCCAAGGTGGTGCTGAACAACCTCTACAAGCACACCCAGCTCCAGGAGACCTTCGGCGCCAACATGCTGGCCCTGGTCGACGGGGTGCCGCGCACGCTGAACCTGGCCCAGTTCCTCCGCTACTACGTCGAGCACCAGATCGACGTGATCCGCCGGCGGACCGCGTTCCGGCTGCGTAAGGCCGAGGAGCGGGCGCACATTTTGCGCGGTCTGGCCAAGGCCCTGGACGCGCTCGACGAGGTGATCGCCCTGATCCGGCGCTCGCCCACCGTCGACGACGCCCGGCAGGGCCTGATCCGGCTGCTGGAGATCGATGAGATCCAGGCGACCGCGATCCTGGACATGCAGCTGCGCCGCCTGGCCGCCCTGGAGCGTCAGCGGATCATCGACGACCTCACCAAGCTCGAGATCGAGATTGCCGACCTCAAGGACATCCTCGCCAAGCCGGAGCGGCAGCGGAAGATCGTCTCGGAGGAGCTCGGCGAGATCGTCGCGAAGTGGGGCGACGACCGGCGTACGAAGATCGTGCCGTTCGAGGGCGAGGTCTCGATGGAGGACCTGATCGCCCGCGAGGACGTGGTGGTCACCATCACCCGCACGGGGTACGCCAAGCGCACCAAGGTCGACCTGTACCGCTCGCAGCGGCGCGGCGGCAAGGGCGTCAGCGGCGCCACGTTGCGGCAGGACGACATCGTCAGCCACTTCTTCGTATGCTCCACTCACGACTGGATCCTGTTCTTGACGAACAAGGGTCGTGTCTACCGGGCCAAGGCGTACGAGTTGCCGGAAGCCAGTAGGGTGGCCAAGGGCCAGCACGTGGCCAACCTGCTCGCCTTCCAACCGGACGAGCAGATCGCGCAGATCATCGAAATCCCGAACTACCAGGTGGCTCCCTACCTGGTACTGGCCACGAAGAACGGGCTGGTGAAGAAGACGCGGCTCGAGGAGTTCGACTCCCCACGGTCCGGCGGCATCATCGCGATCAACCTCCGCGATGAGGACGAGCTGGTCGGTGCTGCCCTCGTCGCGCCCACCGACGACCTGCTGATGGTCTCGAAGAAGGCGCAGGCGATCCGGTTCAACGCCACCGACGAGGCGCTGCGGCCGATGGGGCGGGCGACCACGGGCGTGATCGGCATGCGCTTCACCGACGACGACGTCCTGCTGGCCATGGAGGTTGTTCGGGAAGGCCTGGACGTTCTGGTGGCCACGAACGGGGGATACGCGAAACGTACCCCGATCGAGGAATACCCGGTCCAGGGCCGGGGAGGTAAGGGCGTGCTGACTGCGAAGATCACCGAGCGACGCGGTGGTCTGGTCGGCGCGGTCGTGATCGACCCGGAGGACGAGCTGTTCGCGATCACCAGCAACGGCGGCGTCATCCGGACTCCGGTGAAGCCTGTACGCCGTACGCGTGACCGGAACACAATGGGGGTCAAGCTGATGGACCTCCCGGACGGCGTGACTATCGTGGCGATTGCTCGCAATGCCGACGAGCCTGACGAACAGGACTAGTTGAATGACGGAGACACAGGCGAAGTCGGGGAACAAGGGGACCTCGGCCACCCCGGTCGACGAGGAGGCCGCCAAGAGCGGCACATCCGCGGCCGGCCGCGCCGCCGTGGGTCGGGCGACCGTCCCCGCCGACGCGCCTGCCCCGAAGTTCACCCGGGCCCCCGGCATGACACCGCCGCCGGACAAGCCCGGGGAGGACTCGGGGGCGAGCGAGGCGGCCGAGGCACCGGGGACCAACGCCCCGACGTCCGCCGCCGCGTCGGTCGGCGCCCCGGTCGCGTCGAGCAACACGACCCAGCCGATCAAGGCAGGCGCCGCCACGTCCCCGTCCAGCACCGGCACCCAACCGAAGGTGGGCGGCGCGACCAGGCCGTCGCCCGACGGCGGTCGTCCGGCCGGCACCGCCCGCCCCGCCAACGGGGGCGGCCTGCCGCCGGGCATCAGCGGCGCGGCCGCCGTCGGGGCCGCGCGCGTGGGTGACGCGGTACGTGCCGCGCGTACCTCGGTCAGCTCGGCCGCGTCCCGCGGACCGCGCCGGGCCCGGCTGAACCTCAAGCGGATCGACCCGTGGTCCGTGATGAAGTTCGCGTTCGCCGTCTCGGTGGTGCTCTTCATCGTGGTGGTGGTCGCCACCTCGGTGCTCTACCTGGCCCTGGACGCGATGGGGGTCTTCCAGAGCGTCAACGACAGCCTGACCGACCTGGTCAGCGCCGGCGGTGGGCAGAGCACCAGCGGTTTCCAGATCACCGCCCGGGGCGTGATCCTCAGCTCGGCGCTGATCGGCCTGGTCAACGTCGTCCTGTTCACCGCGCTGGCCACCCTCGGCGCGTTCGTCTACAACGTCTGCGCCGACCTGGTCGGCGGGATCGAGCTGACGCTCGCCGAGCGCGACTGATCTCCGACGTACGACGCCGGGGCACCGCCAACCGCGGTCGCCCCGGCGTCGTCGTGCCCAGGCCTCTTGCCCCGGCCCCGCGCCGCTTTGCGCACGCGCTCTGCGGCATGTCGCGGTCTCCCGGCGAGCTGAAACGGCACGCGTCGCAACCGGAGTTGATCTCGGGGCGGGGGTACGCCGGGGAAAGCGGTCGCCGCCGCGTGGCCGGTCCGGGTACGGTCACAAGTGGCGCGGGCGCCACGACCACCCCGATTTGGGGCCGGACGTGGCGATGGGTTAACCTTGCTCGTCGCCACGCGGGGCTATAGCTCAGTCGGTTAGAGCGCAGAGCTGATAACTCTGAGGTCGCTGGTTCGATTCCAGCTAGCCCCACCACACACCGTTCCGACGGCAGTCGAGCGCGAGGGGTCGCCCCATGTTCAAGAAGCTTCTTTTCCTGGCCGGTGTCGTCGGCGTGGCCGCCCTGGTTGCCAAGAAGGTCAAGGCTTCCAACGACGAGCGCGCCCTCTGGCATGAGGCCACCACCGCGCCCGACCTGCGCTGACCCGCCGGTCACTGCCAGCACCAGGCGGCTGCGACCGCCCTCGGGGCCCTAGCTCAACTGGCAGAGCACTGCCTTTGCAAGGCAGGGGTTAGGGGTTCAAGTCCCCTGGGCTCCACCACACCATCCGGCCTGCTCATGGCCTGTTTTCATCCTCAGCCGGCTTCCCGCCGGATCGAGGATCGTCTTTGGTCGTCAGCGAATCGCCAGCAGAGCCGCCGAAGACCCTGCGTACCGACTCGTGAAAGTCAGCCGGCGTGTGCGTGTAGCGGTTGAGCGTGGTCGACGCCTGTTCGTGGCCCATCACCGCTTGGACGATGTTGACAGGGACGCCGCCGGACACCAGCCAGGTTGCATAGCGGTGCCTCAAGGCGGCCCTTGACGGGCCGCACGCGCCGCCGCCTGGGCGCGCGCCGGCCGCTGCCGCTGTCGCTCTGCGGCCGTCACGCCTGACGCCCGGCGGCTGGCGCGGAAAGCGGCAAGCCCGGTTCGACGGACCGCTTGCTTGGCTCAACGCGTGGACTGGGTAACGGTCGTATATGGGGGCTCTGGGTCGCAGCTCAGGGCCCCCAAGCAACACCTCCGGACTCCTCCAGCGGGTCAAGCGGGCTTGGCCCTGCAAGATCGTCCTCGGATGCGCGTCGGCGAGTTTACGGACCACGGCGCTATGAGGTCCAGGGCTGCTCCGCTCACCGTCGGATGGCAAGCTCATCTCTCATGATCCGTGACTTCGCGAAGGACTATCTGCACCGCCAGCTCAGGTCGATACGTCAGGCGCTGATCTGGCAGGTCGGTGGGGACGCCGTGAGAAATCCGGATCTCGTGGAGGTTCGCCCGTGAGGGCGGTCATCGTCGCGGCCGCGGTCGCGTTCATCATCTCCCTGTTCGGCACGCCGGTGGCGGTTCGCGTCTTTACCGCGCTTAAGGCAGGCCAGCCGATCCGATCCATCGGGCTCGCCAGCAACCAGGGCAAGCACGGCAGGCCCACGATGGGCGGCGTCGTCTTCATCGTGGCCACCGTCTTCGCGTACGTGGCCGGGCACATCGCCCTGATGACCCTGCCTGAGCGGCAGATCGCGCAGGAGGGGCCGACGATGACGGCCCTGGTGCTGCTCGGGCTGTTCGTCTTCTGCGGCGTGGTCGGCTTCTTCGACGACTTCCTCAAAGTGCGCCGGCGCAACTCCGACGGACTGTCCGCCAAAGGCAAGCTGCTCGGCCAGGCGATCGTCAGCGGAGGCTTCGGCATCGCCGTTGATGGATGAGGTGGTGGACCGGCAGCCGGCCGGCCTGCGCGGCCAAGACCCGCGCGGGCCTAGGGGAGCGCATCCGGTCCGCGTCGGCAAGCTGCGGCACGGCGCGGGGTTGCGGTTAGTGCTCCTCCGGCGGGGGCGCTCCGGCTGCAGGATGGCCGGGGCTGCGTCGGCGGGGGCGGGGTTCGTGGGTGGTTGCGCGGAGCCATCCCGCCTGCCATCGACCCGAGCAGGCCCAGCAGACCACCGCCCGGCGCGCCAGCGTCCGTTCGTTTCGTCAAGGGTCGATTGACGTGGCGCACCGGGCGGCTGCCCGCTCCCACAGGTGGCGGGCCGACGGTAGACGGGATGGCGGGGGTGTCCCTGGAGTGGCCTCCAAGATCGGCAGATCCTCCCATCTCCGTTCCCAAATTCCGGGACATCGGGACAAGAGGACCTCTCGGAGATTGCCGCGTCCTGCATAGCCGGGCTGGCGTATCTGGAGGGGCCCGGCCGGCAGGTCACCGGCCGGGCCGCCGATCAGGAGTTGCGTGTTCGACGCCGGGAGAGGAAGAACATGACCCCGCCCAAGGCGACCATGGCACTTCCCGTGCCCGTCAGGGCCGGGACCAGGCCGCTACCGGTTACCGGCAGGATGCCGGGGGCACCGGGACTGCCGGGGGCACCGGGACTGCCGGGGGCACCGGGACTGCCGGGGGCACCGGGACTGCCGGGGGCACCGGGACTGCCGGGGGCACCGGGACTGCCGGGGGCACCGGTAC
>NZ_JBFALG010000003.1:0-51540 GCF_040656135.1 Micromonospora sp. NPDC050200 | reverse complement strand
CGGGACTGCCGGGCGCACCGGGACTACCTGGGGCACCGGGACTACCGGGCGGGCCAGACGGCCCAGGCGGACCAGACGGGCCAGCGCACACAGGTGCGGTGATGACGTTGGTGTCGAGGGTGACGGCGGCGGTTCGAGCCAGCGCGCGGCCCTGGAGAGTCGCGCCCGTGGCCATCGTGATCGACGCCTGAGCCATGATGGTGCCCACGAAGGTGGTACCCGTGCCGATCGTCGCTGAGCTGCCGATCTTCCAGAACACGTTGCAGGGCGAAGCGCCGTTGATGAGGACGACGCTGCTGTTCGACGCCGTCGTCAGCGCGGAGTCAATCTGGAAGATGAACACGGCCTGGGGGTTGCCCTGGGCGTTGAGCGTCAGCGGCCCGGTCAGCTGCGCTGCCCCGATCCGGTAGACCCCGGGGTTGAGGGTGTTGCCGCCGAGTTCTGCGGGGAGGTTGGTGAACGGGGTCCGGCCGGCGGCGTCATTGAAGGCCGTGGTCAGGTCGCTCTGGGCCTGTAGGGCGACCGCGTCGCCGAGGTGGATCTCACCGCCGATGGTTGCCGTCTCGAAGCCCGCCGCAGTGTTCCCTGGGTACCTCCCGAGGCTCTGGCCCAAGAAGCTTGGGCCGGTGTTGGTGGGCTCGGCCCCGGCCAGTACGGAGAAGTTGCCGGCCGTCCCGAGGCCCACCGGCGCCTCCTGCGCGTTGGCCGCGGTCGAGTTGAAGACCAGTAAGGCGGCGGCCACGGCGGCAGCCGCGGAAGCCGCGAGCGCCGGCGGGACTGCCCGCCTAAGGCGATGAACGGGTTTGACTGTCACAGAACACCCTCCGTGGGTACTACTCGCAGGAGGCGTCTCGCGAGTCGCGTCCTGCCCAAACTGGCATAGATAGCGCATCTTGGCGCGCTAGCTACCAAATCACGCTAGCTTCGCCTAAGCATCGAAAACGGGACAATCCGCCGGGTTTCACAATTGGGGCTGGACTGCGGCAGCACCGCGCGAGCCGTCCAGTAGTGGGCCCTCGGTCTGCCGCCAGCAGCGGTCAACGCCTGCGCTGCTACCAGGGGCAACAGCCCTATCCACATCAGACGGTCATTAGGCATTCGACGAAGACCGGACCCCAGGCCGTCGACAGACCGTCGAAGGTGGACCAACAGTGAGTAACAGCCGCCATCGATGCCATGGGTCTTCCCAGGCCAGAGGATGAGTCGACACCCTTTGCTCCGACTGGAGTCAAGATCAACGCGCACAGATCCGGCACAACTGAGGGCCAAAAGACATGCGAAACGTGAAGAGACGCCGAGAATCGCGGCCCAGGTCAGAGGGCCGATCCGTCTACTTTCGGCGGATCTCTCGCCGTCTCGCGGCTTAGGGGTTCAAGTCCCCTGGGCTCCACCAGCACTTCCATCGGTTGATCTCGGTCGCGAGTACAGCCATTCGTACAGCCAAGCCTCGACGGTCGCGGAGCTGCGCGCCGACCTGACCGGGGCGCTCGGGTCCGTCGCGGAGATCAGCCGGATCTTCGACGGCGTGCCGGGGGTGGAGTTCCGGGGTGGGGCGTGCCGCGCTGAGGCCGGCCCGCCCGGGTGAGCCGCCCAGCCCAGCCCAGCCCGGTGGGCAGTCGTCCGGCCCTGCGGACTGGGCGGCGTTCCGCGCGGCCGGCCAGAAGACCGGTACGCCGGCAGGCTAGCGTCGGGGCGTGAGCACCGGATCCCCACGCGTCCTGCCCGCCGACAGCGGTATCGCCGAGGCCGCCGCCGTCCTGCGCGACGGAGGGCTGGTGGCCTTCCCGACCGAGACCGTCTACGGCCTCGGCGCGAACGCCCTGGACGCCCGGGCCGCCGCCCGGATCTTCGAGGCCAAGGCCCGGCCCAGCTTTGACCCGCTGATCACCCACCTGGCCGACGCCGCCGACCTGGAGAAGCTGGTCGGGCCGGTGCCCCCGGCGGTGGCCGCGCTGGCCGACCGGTTCTGGCCGGGGCCGCTCACCCTGATCGTGGACCGGCCCGCCGAGATCCCGCCGATCGTCACCTCGGGGCTGGACACCATGGCCGTCCGGGTGCCGGACGAGCCGTCCGCCCGGGCGCTGATCCGGGCCGCCGGGGTGCCGGTGGCGGCCCCGAGCGCGAACCGGTTCGGGCAGCTCAGCCCGACCCGGGCCGAGCACGTGGTCAAGGGGCTCGGCGCGGCGGTGGACGTGGTGCTCGACGGCGGGCCGACCCGGTGCGGGATCGAGTCGACGATCGTCGACGCGCGCGGCGCGCGGCCGGTGGTGCTGCGGCTCGGCGCGCTCGCCCTGGAGGAGCTGGTCGAGGCGGTCGGGCCGGTGAGCGTACGGGCGGGCAGTTCCGGGCAGCCGGTGGCGCCGGGGACGCTGGCCGCGCACTACGCGCCGCGTACTCCGTTGCGGTTGGTGGCGGGGGCGCAGCCGGCGCCCGGCGACGGCGGCCGGCGCGGTTTCCTGGCCTTCCGGGAGCGGCCGGCCGACGGGTACGCGGCGGTCGAGGTGCTCTCGCCCGCCGGGGACGTGACGGAGGCCGCCGCCCGGCTCTTCGACGCCCTGCACCGTCTCGACGCGGCCGGGGTGACCGAGATTCTGGCCGAGTCGGCGCCCGACGCCGGGGTGGGTCGCGCGATCAACGACCGGCTGCGCCGCGCCGCCGCCACCTGGGACGCGGCCGGCTGAGGGCCGGATGCGCGGCCCGGCGGACCGGGGGTACCGATTCAGTCATCAACCCCCGGAAAGCGAGGGCGCGGTTGCCGATGAACGTCACGTCCGGCGGTTCCGTATCCAACGCGTCCCACGTCAACCCCGGGCCGTACCCGGGAGGGGCGCGGCCATGCGCCCCGTCGTCCTAGCGACCGGACGTCTCCTCCGCCACGGACCCGTCCCCGTCGCCCGTCGGCCCGGCGCCGGGCGAGCCCTCCCCGGTCGAGGCGTCCCCGGCAGGCCCCCCGTCGCCGACAGAGCTGTCGCCGACCGGGGGGAACCGCTCGACCAGGCGGGTCAGGGCGCCGTTGGCGAAGGTGGCGCCGAGCGCGGAGCCGGCCGCGATGCCCCACCCGACCGGCCCGAGCGGGGTGCAGCCGAAGAACTGGCTCACCCCGGGCGTCTGCACCACCGCGCCGAGCACACCGAGGGAGACCGCGGTGGAGGCGAGCACCATCGGGCTGGTGCCGCCGGCCAGCACCGTCTGCCCGAGCTGGGTGCCGACCAGCGACACCAGCGCCACGGTGCCGGCCCGCCTGGGCTGGGCGCCGGTGTACCGGGCCAGCGTCCAACCGGCGGTCGCGCCGAGGGTGGTGGCCGCGGCGCGCAGGCTGATCTCCCGGGTCATCGTCTCGCCGAGCGAGGTGTCCGGCCCCTCCCGCAGCAGCCCGTCGGCGTGGTCGTGGCCGGGCGGCCGGACCGCGATGGCCAGCGCCGGCGCCAGGTCGGTGAGCAGGTTGACCAGGAGCAGCTGCCGCCCGGTGAGCGCGGACCGGCCGGTCGCCGCGGCGGTCAGCACGCTGAACGCGATCTCCCCGAGGTTGCCGCCGACCAGGATGCTCAGCGCGTGGCGTACCGACGACCACATCGCCCGCCCCTCGACCAGGGTGGCGATGATGGTCTCCAGTCGGTCGTCGGTGACCACCAGATCGGCGGCGGCCCGCGCGGCCGGGGTGCCCCGCTGGCCGAGGGCGATGCCCACGTCGGCCAGCCGGATCGCCGGCGCGTCGTTGGCCCCGTCGCCGGTCATCGCCACGGTACGCCCGCACTTCTGTAACGCCTGGATGATCCGCACCTTGTGCGTCGGGGTGCAGCGGGCGACCACGTCGGTGCGGGCCAGCCGCTCGCCGAGCGCGTCGTCGTCGAGCTGGTCGAGCTCGGCGGCGGTCACCACCCGCTGCGCGTCATGGTCGGCGCTGATGATCGAGGCGATCGCCTCGGCGGTGGCCGGGTGGTCGCCGGTGATCATGATGGTGTGCACGCCGGCCTGCCGGATCCGGCGTACGGCCGGGGCGGCGCTCTCGCGTACCCCGTCGGCGAGGGCGAGGAAGCCGACGAAGACCAGCCCCCGCACCTCGTCGTCGGTGACGGTCGCGGCGCCGACCTGGCACTCGGCGACGGCGAGGATGCGGTGTCCCGCCCTGGCCCGGTCGGCGAGCATGGCGTGCAGCCGGGCCCGCCCCTCGTCGTCCAGCGGCTCGTCGCGTCCACCGGTACGCCGGGCGCTGCACCGGGGCAGCACCGTCTCCGGCGCACCCTTCACGCTGAGCAGCAGCCGGCCACCGGCCCGCCCGACGGTGGCGTGGTAGCCGCGGGACGGCTCGAAGGGCAGACCGCCGACCGCCTGCCAGCCGTCCGCGCCGGTCCGCTCGACCACCCCGGCGTCCCGGGCGCCGTACCGGACCGCCCGGTCGGTGTGCTGCGGCAGCTCGCCCGGGTTCTCGGCGGCGGGGGTGGCGCGCAGCGCGGCGGCGAGGGTCAGCCGCAGCCCCTCGTCGAGCCGGTCCACCGGGGCGTACCGGCCGTCGTCGCCGACCCCGGCCAGCTGCAGGCTCCCCTCGGTGAGGGTGCCGGTCTTGTCGAAGCAGAGCACGTCGACCCGGCCCAGCGCCTCGATGGTGCGCGGGTTGCGCACCAGCGCCCCGTGTTCGGCCAGCCGCCGGGCCGCGGCCAGCTGCGCGGCGCTGACCAGGAACGGCAGCCCCTCCGGCACGGACGCCACGGCCAGGTTCGCGGCGGTCGCCGCCGTCTCCACCAGCGGTACGCCCCGCAGCAGCCCCGCCCCGGCCACCGCGATCGCCGAACCCGCCGCCAGCGGGACCGCGGCGCTGGTCAGCTTGCCGAGCCGGGCCTCCACCCCGCTGACCGGCGGGGCCTGCCGGGCCAGTGCGAGGCTGCGGCCGGACTCGGTGTCGGCGCCGGTCGCCACCACCACGGCGGTGCCGTGCCCCGCGGCGACGGTGGTGCCCTCGTAGAGCATCGAGTGGCGGTCCGCCACGGCGGCGGCCACCAACGGCTCGGCGGTCTTGCCCACCGGCAGCGACTCCCCGGTCAGCGACGACTCGTCCGCCTCCAGCCCGTCAGCGGTGAGCACCCGGCAGTCGGCCGGCACCGCGTCGCCCGGCCCGAGCGTGACCACGTCGCCGGGCACCAGTTCCTCGGCGGCGAGCACCCGCGCGGCCCCGTCCCGCAGGACCCGGGCGGTGACCTCCGCGCGGGACAGCAGCTCGGCCAGGGACCGTTCGGTGTTGTGCTGGTGGACCGCCCCGATCAGCGCGGAACCGCCCACCACGCCGCCGACCAGGGCGGCGTCCACCAGCGACCCGAACGCGGCGGAGAGCACCGCGCCGGCGGCCAGCACCGGGGTGAGCGGGTTGGACAGCTCGTCGACGAAGGCGCGCAGCAGGCCACCGCCCGCCCCGGGTGCCGGGCCCGTGCCGTCGACGTGTCGGCGGCGCGCCTCGGCCTCGCCGAGCCCGCCCGGGCTGCTGTCGAGCTGCCGCAGCACGGTGTCCACCGGCATCAGGTGCCAGGCGGTGGTGGTCGCTGCGGGCGTTCCGTCCGGGTGGGGCAGCCGGTGCGCCCGCCACACCCCGTGGGCGAAGGCCACGGCCGCGGCCCCGTTCACGGCCGACAAGGTGCGGCCGGGGAGCTGTCGGGGGGCGGCGGTGAAGGCGCCCAGCGCGCCGAGGCCGGTGCCGGCCATGGCGAGCCGGATGCTCTGCCGGGTCATCCGGCGGGCCACTCCGACCGCCTCGATCATCAGCGCCGGGATCCGCAGGTCGGTGCCGACCAGCAGGTGGGCACCCCAGGGCGGCAGCGCCTCCGGGTCGGCGATGCCGAGGCCGCAGTCGGACGCGGCGAGCGCCGCCCGGTCCCCGGAGACCAGCATCACCACCGCGCCCTCGCGTTGCAGGGTGCGTACCGACTCGGCGAGGCGGTCCCCGCCGGGCAGGAGGGTGTCGGCGAAGCCGTACCGCTCCGGGTCGTCGCCGGCCACGACCAGCCGCAGACCGGCCTGCCGGGCGGCGGTGGGCAGCGCGTCGACGCCGGGCGCCGGCTCCGGCTCGACCCGGAGCACGGCGGCGAGGGTGTCGTGGTGGGCGAGGCCGAGGAGCAGGCCGCCGCCGTCGCGCAGGCGGCGGCTGTCCGGCGTGTCGCCGGGGTCGGCGACGTCGAGTCCGTCGAGCGGCCCGAGCCGCCACCCGTCCGCCTCCCGCGAGGCGTCCGGATCGGCCGGGTCGAAGAGTGCGAACGCCTGGCCGGCCACCTCGCCGGTCGCCGCGCCGGCCAGCGGGGCCAGGTCGGCGAGCACGCCCCGCGACGAGCCGAGCACGGTCGAGTCCAGCACCACCGTGTCGATCCGGTCGAGTTCCCGCAGCACGCTGCGGTCCATCGCGATCACGCCGCGCCGGGCGAGCATCCGGCCGAGCTGGGCGGCGTACCCCTCGCGGCCGCTGCCCGGGGCCTTCGGCAGCGAGGCCAGGGCGAGCGCGGCGGCGCGCTTGTGACCGACCACGGGCAGGGCGGCGGCGCCGGTCGCCACCCCGGCGGCCAGCGCCTTGGTGATGTACCGCTCGACGGGGCCGTCGGGCCTGGGCCGGGGCCGCTCGGTGGTGGGCGAGCGGGCGGCGGCCCGCTCCGGGTCGCCGGTCAGCCGTGGTTCGGCCTCGTTCCAGGTGGAGAGCTGCGCCCGCGCCTCGCCCCACTGCACGATCCGCTGCACGCTGTCCAGCACTATGCCGGTCCAACCGCCGGTGAGTCCCTGGACCACCGCCTCGGCCAGCGGGAAGAGCACCTCGGCGCGCGGGTCGGCGCGCAGCCCCCGGTCGGCCAGCGCGTGCAGTTTCGGGTGCAGGTCGATCGCACCCAGCAGGCCGGCCACCTCGGCGGGGACCGGGGTGTACGGCAGGATCCGGGTGGCCGCCGAGATGGTCAGGCCGAGCGCGTCGGAGGCGAGCGCGCCGAGCGTCCAGGGCGTCCGCGGCCCCTCCTCCGGCGGGTGCGGGGGCGCGATGTCCGGGTCCGGCTCGTACGGGCAGACCCGTTCGGTACGGGCCACCGTGGCGATCAGGTCGGGCAGCCGGGGCTTCGGCTCCTCGACGGCCACCACCACCCGGCCCGACGGCGCGTTGACCCGGGCCCAGGCCACCCCGGGCATCCGCTCCAGCGCCCTCTCGACCTGCCGGGCCAGCCGGTCACCGCCGTCCTGGCAGACGCCGTGCACCTCGATGTGGTGCCGTCCGTCGCGGGACCAGACCCGCCGCCGGGTCAGGCCGGCCGCGCGGGCCAGCCGCGCCGCGGCCGAGCCGACGGTACGGGACGCGCCGGCGACCAGCGGTGGCACCGGGACCGGCGGGAGCACGCGGCCGGCGAGCCGGCCCAGCGTCGTCATCGAGCGGTACGGCCGAGCCGCCGGCCCCGCTCCCCACCGTGCCCGCCGCTGCCGTACGCCATCTCGCCTCCCGCGCTCGTCGGCGGCCTGGCTTCCCGGCGAGCCGCCCGTTATGCCCTCGGGAAGCGGGAAGTTTCCGCCGGTGCGGGCGCATGGAGGCCGGTGACGGTGGAATCCGGGTGGACGTCGGAGGAGCCGGAATACGGGGAGGTCGGGATGAGCACGATCACGCGACACCTCAGCGGTGGTCAGGAGATGGTCCGCGCGTACGGCCGCCGGGTGCAGGTCCCGATGCTCGGCGAGGTGGCGGTCCCGCCGCCGGACAAGGTCGCCTACTACGCGGGGCTGGGGGTGCTGGCCGCCCTCCAGGTCATCGAGTGGCCGCTGGCCCTGGTGATCACCGCCGGTCACCTGCTGGCCGACCAGCACCTGTCCGGCCTGGCCAAGGGGCTCGGTGAGGCGCTGCAGTCGGCCTGACGAGACCGGGCTCACGGTTGACCTCAACCCGGGTTGAGGTCGCAGGCTGAGTCCATGTCGATCACATCGCCCCGGGACGGGGCGGGCCGGTGACGGCCACCGTCACGACGCCGGTCACTCCGGCCGCCCGCCTGTACGACCCGCGCCTGCGGGCGATGACGGTGGGCAGCGTTGCCCTGGTGTCCCTGCTCGCGTTCGAGGCGTTGGCGGTCGGCACCGCGATGCCCACGGTCGCCCGGGCCCTGGACGGCCTCGCCCTGTACGCGCTCGCCTTCGGCGGCACGTTCGCCGCCGGGGTGCTCGCGATGGTCCTCTCCGGCATCTGGTGCGATGCCCGGGGCCCCCGGGTGCCGATGTGGAGCGGGGTCGGGCTCTTCGTGGTCGGGCTGCTGCTGGCCGGCACCGCCACCGCGATGGGGCAGCTCGTCGTCGGCCGGGCGGTGCAGGGCTTCGGCTCCGGGCTGCTCTCGGTCGCGCTGTACGTGGTGGTCGGGCAGGCGTACCCGGAGGAGCTGCGGCGGCGGGTGTTCGCCGCGTTCGCCGCCGCGTGGGTCGTACCGTCGCTGGTCGGGCCGGCGGTGGCCGGGCTGATCGTGGAGCACCTGGGGTGGCGCTGGGTCTTCCTCATCGTGCCGGCGGTGGCGGTGCCGGCGGCGCTGCTGGTCCATTCCGGTCTGCGCACCCTGCCCGCGCCGGCCGCCGCCCGCCCGCCCGCCGGAGCGTTGGCGAGGATCGGTTGGGCAGCCGGGGCGGGGGTGAGCGCCGCACTGCTGCACCACGGGGGGCAGCAGCGCGGCCCGCTCGCCGTACCGCTGGTGGTGCTGGCGCTGGCCGGTCTGGCCTGCTGCGCGCCCCGGCTGCTGCCGGCGGGGTTCCTGCGCGCGGCGCGCGGGCTGCCGACGGTGATCGGCCTGCGCGGCCTGGCCTCGGCGGCGTTCACCGGCGCCGAGGTGGTGATCCCGCTGATGCTCTCCCGCGAGCGTGGTTTCACGCCCACCGCCGCGGGCCTGGTGCTCACCGTCGGCGCGGTCTCCTGGTCGGCCGGCTCCTGGTTGCAGGGGCGGCTGCCGGCGCCCCGCTCCTCGGCGACGTTGCCCCGGGCCGGGCTGGCCTGCATCACGGTGGGGACGGCCACGGTCGCGCTGGCGGTCGCGCCGGCCGTGCCGGTGGCGGTCGGGGTGGTGGGCTGGGCGGTCGCCGGCACCGGGATGGGCCTGCTCTTCCCGTCGCTGTCGGTGCTCACCCTGGAGCTGTCCGCCCCCGGCGAGCAGGGGCGCAACACCTCGTCGCTGCAACTGGGCGACTCGCTCTTCGCCGCCACGGTGCTGGCGCTCACCGGCACCGTGCTGGCGGCCGGCGCGGCACCGGGTTGGGCCGCCTACGCGGGGATGCTGGCGGTCGCGGCGGGCTGCGGTCTGCTCGGGTTGCTGCTCGCCGGGCGGGTGGTGCCCGCCGCCGTACCCCGCTGACCTGCCGCCGATCGCGCGGCCCGGGTGACCGGTCCGCGCTGGGGACGGTGGTCCCCCGGGGTGCGGTCCGCGCTCGTCGGGCGGCGGTCCGGCGATGCCGCGAATCGGCCCTGGCCGGTGGGTGGGGCCGGGAGGATGGGGAGGCGATGAACTTTCCGCGCCGGTATCTGCTCACCTGACGTCACGATCCGCCCGGCCGTCCCGTCGAGCCGTCGACCGGAGGGAGTCGAGATGAGGGTGCTGGTCACCGGTGCGGGTGGCATGCTCGGGCGGGCGGTGTTGCCCCGGCTGCGGGCGGACGGGTTCGCCGTGCGGGCGATGAGCCGGCGGCCCCGGCACGACCCGGCGGCGGAGTGGGTGGTCGCCGACGTGGGTACCGGGGCGGGGCTGGCCGAGGCGGTGGCCGGCGTGGACGCGGTGCTGCACCTGGCGTCGTTGCCGAACCGCCGGCGTACGTACCAGGTGGATGTGCTGGGGACCCGGCGGCTGGCCGTGGCCGCCGGTGAGGCCGGCGTCGCCCACCTGGTGTACGTCTCGATCGTCGGCGTCGACCGGGTGCCCTTCGCCTACTACCGGCACAAACTGGCGGCCGAGCAGGTGGTGAGTGGCGGTCCGGTGCCCTGGACCGTGCTGCGGGCCACCCAGTTCCCGCCGTTCCTCGACGCGCTGCTGCGTACGGCGAGCCGGCTCGGCCCGGTGATCGGCGACCCGGCGGTGCTCGCCCAGCCGGTCGACGAGCACGAGGTCGCCGGCCGGCTCAGCGAACGGCTCACCGCCGGCCCGCTGCGCGGCATCGAGGAGTACGGCGGCCCGCAGGTGCTCCGCTTCGACGAGGCGGTACGCGCCTGGCGGGCGGCCCGTCGGTCGCACCGTCCGTTGCTGCCGGTGCGGATCCCCGGCCGCCTCGGCAGGGCGTTGCGCGAGGGCGGGCTGACCACCACCGCCACCCCGACGGGCCGGCGGACCTGGGCGGACTACCTCGCTGACACGTACGGGGGAACCGGCCGGAGATGAAACCTCTCCCCATTCACGTTCGTCCTACCGTGACGCCATGTTCACGTTCATCGCCACCGTCATCCTCTACGTCTTCGGTTTCGTCTTCCTCTACGGCGTGATCCGGCTCGCCGTCCGGCACGGCATGGAGGACCTGGAGGCCCGCCGCCCGCAGGTGCAGCGGATCGCCCAGTCGGCCTCCGCCGACGACCGCGCCTTCCTGCGGGAGAACGCCTTCCTCGGCGGCAGTTGAGCCGCCTGCCGGAATCGGTCCCGTCCGGGCGGGCCCGGCCCCCGCACTCGATGAGGCGGGCGGGTCCGGGGCCCGCCGCGCCCGATCAGACGGACGGCTCCGGGCGTGGCGGGTCCGCTGGCTGGCGGATGTCGGCTGGCGGGTGCCGACGGGCGGATCAGGGCGGCGGGTGCGAGGATCGCAACCGTGATGGGGACGCTGAAGACCGAAACCGCCCGCACCCGACTCGACCTGCTGGCGCCGCCGGTTGCCGCCGCGCTGGAGCAGTGGCCCGTCGGGGCCCCGGTGGACGCCGACGACGTGCTGGTCGCGCCGATCGACGCGACGCTCGCCGACACCGCCGCCTTCTGCGAGGCGTACGAGGTGGGGCTGGACGTGTCGGCGAACTGCGTGGTGGTCGCCGGCAAGAGGGAGGGGGAGATCCGCTACGCCGCCTGCGTCGTGCTGGCCACCACCCGTGCGGACGTCAACGGGGTGGCCCGGCGGGCGCTCGACGTCCGCAAGGCGAGCTTCGCCCCGATGGCCGACGCGGTCGAGTTGACCGGCATGGAGTACGGCGGGATCACCCCGATCGGCCTGCCGGAGAGTTGGCCGATCCTGGTCGACTTCCGGGTGGTCGCGGCCGCGCACGTGATCATCGGATCCGGCGTACGGCACAGCAAGATCACGATCCCGGGCCCGGCGCTCGGCGTGCTGCCCGGCGCCCGGGTGGTCGAAGGGCTGGCCAGGCCGGCGTAGGTCGTCACGTCCGTCGATGTGGTTGCACGTGAAACATCACAACCGTCGATGGCCGGTCAGGCTCCCGACTCGCGGCGCTCCACCTCGGACAGCGCGGCCAGCAGCGTCTCCGGCTCCTGCGCGCCGGTGACCGCGTACCTGCCGGCCAGCACGAAGGTGGGCACACTGCTCACCCCGAGCTGCTGGGCGGCGGTCAGGTCGTCGGCGACCTCGCGGCGACCGAGTGGGGAGTCGAGGTGCTCGCGTACCTCGGTCTCGTCGAGGCCGACCCTGGTGGCCAGCTCGACCAGCGCGTCCCGCGAGCCGAGGTCGACCCCGTCGGTGAAGTGCGCCGCGTAGAGGGCCTCGACCGTCTCCCCGGCCAGGCCCCGCTCGGTGGCGAACCGGATCAGGCGGTGCGCCTCGAAGGTGTTTGCCTGCACCGCGCGGTCGAAGCGCAGGTCCAGCCCCACCCCGGCGGCGACCTGCGTCACCTGGGCGAACATCGCCTGAGCCCGCTCCCGGCCGCCGAACTTCGCGGCCATCGCCTCGACCAGGGGCTTCGGCTCGGTCACCGGGGTGGGGTCGAGCTGGAAGGGACGGTAGCGGACGGTCACGTCACCGCCGTACGACGCCAACGCCTGCTCCAGCCGGCGCTTGCCGATCCAGCACCAGGGGCAGACCACGTCGGCGTAGATCTCGATCTCCATAACGGGGGAGAACACCCAGCTCAGCCGGCTTGTTCCCGGACCTGGCGCTTGAGTCGGGCCAGGATGGCGGTGCCGCCGCGCACCCGCAGCGGGCTGATCGCCTGGGCCAGCCCCATCCGCTGGTAGAGGTCGTCCGGCACGGCCAGCACCTGCTCGGCGCTCGCCCCGTCCAGCCCTTCGGCGAGGATGCCGGCGAAGGCTCGGGTGGTCGGCGCCTCCGGTGGGCAGTCGAAGACGGTCTGCACCGTGCGGTCCGGGTTGACCTCGGCGCGGAGGAAGAAAGAGGTCTGGCACTCGGGCACCTGCTCCATGCCCTCCCGGTCCACCCCTGGCGGCAGGGGCGGGATGACGTCGGCGTATTCGAGCAGCATCTCCAGCACCACGTCGCGGGGCGCGGCGGCGAACTCCTCGACGATCTCGGCCAGCTTCGTCGGCATCTCGGGCATCCCGCCAGGCTACCGCCGCCGGCCCGGCGCCCTCCGCGGGCGAACGTCCTGTCGACCCGGTGCCGCCACCTGGGTGGGCGAGGGGCACCGGGTCGATCGGGTCAGGCGTTCGGCGACGCCTCGCTGATGTCGGCCAGCGCCGAGGTCGGGTCGAGCTGCATGGCCAGGTCGCCCAGGGAGACGATGCCCACCAGCTTGCGCTCGTTGTCGCAGACCAGCACCCGCCGGATGTTGCGCTCGCGCATCAGCGCGGCCGCCTCCGAGGCGGTGGAGTGCTGCTCGATCATCACCACCTCGCGGGTGATGATCGCCCCGATGGTGGTGGTCGACGGCTCGCTGCGGTCGGCCACCGCCCGCACCACGATGTCCCGGTCGGTCAGCACGCCGGCGAGGGTGGCGCCGTCGGTGACCACCACATCGCCGATGTCCGCCTCCCTCATCACCCTGGCCGCCTCGTCCAGGGTGGTCTCCGCCGGCAGGTAGACCACCCGCCTCGTCATCACGTCACTGACCCGGTACATGAGAGCCTCCGAAAACACCTTGGCTGATCCCGCAGCGGTACCCCGTGGCGCGTTCGCTACACCCGGTTGCCGAGTGCGCGACCCACCTCGTCGGCGAGTCGCTCCACCAGCCCGTCCACCGGCAGTTCCACCCGCTCGCCGGTGGCCCGGTCGCGCAGCTCGACGTACCCGTCGGCGAGACGGCGGCCGACCACGACGGAGCGCGGGATGCCGATCAGCTCCGCGTCGGTGAACTTCACCCCGGCGGAGACGTTCACCCGGTCGTCGACCAGCACCCGCAGGCCGGCGGCGGCCAGCCGCCCGCCGAGGTCGAGCGCCGCGTCGAGCTGCGGCCCCTTGCCGGCGGCGATCAGGTGTACGTCGCACGGCGCGATCGCCGCCGGCCAGACCAGTCCCCGCTCGTCGTGGTGTTGTTCGGCGATCGCGGCCACCGCCCGGGACACCCCGATGCCGTAGCAGCCCATGGTGGGCCGGACCGGCTTGCCGGCCGCGCCCAGCACGTCGAGGGCGAACGCGTCGGTGAACCGGCGCCCGAGCTGGAAGATGTGCCCGATCTCGATGCCCCGGCGCATGGTCAGCTCACCCGTGCCGCAGGCCGGGCAGGGGTCGCCGGGGCGCACCTCGGCCGCCTCGATGGTGCCGTCCGGGGTGAAGTCCCGGCCGCAGACCACGTCGGTGGCGTGCCGGCCCGGCTCGTTCGCGCCGGTCAGCCAGGCGGTGCCGGGGACCACCCGGGGGTCGACCAGGTAGCGGATGCCGAGCTTCGCCATGACCTGCGGTCCGAGGTAGCCGCGGACCAGCTCGGGGTGTTCCGCCCAGCCGTCGAAGACGGTCACGGTGGCCGGGTGCAGGGCCGCCCCGACCCGCTTCAGGTCCACCTCCCGGTCGCCGGGCAGCCCGATGACCAGCAGCTCGGCCGCCTTTGCGCCCGGCCGGCGTACGGCCAGCACGACGTTCTTCAGCGTGTCGGCGGCGGTCCAGTCGTCCCGTTCGGCGAGGCGACGGGTGTTCGCCAGGTCGACCAGCGAGGCGATGGTGGGCGTCTCCGGGGTGTCGTGCACCTCGCTCGCCCGGTGCGCGTCGGGATCGCCGGCGGCCGGGGCGCGGGTGGTCACCGCCTCGGTGTTCGCCGCGTGGTCGCAGGCCGTGCAGCCGACGAAGGTGTCCTCGCCGACCGGCGTCGCGGCCAGGAACTCCTCCGACGCCGAGCCGCCCATCGCCCCGGACATGGCCCGCACCACCGTGTAGTCCAGCCCCAGCCGGTCGAAGACCCGCCGGTACGCCGCCCGGTGCCGGTCGTACGACTCCTGGAGGCCGGATTCGTCCAGGTCGAACGAGTAGGCGTCCTTCATCAGGAACTCGCGCCCGCGCAGCAGGCCGGCCCGGGGCCGGGCCTCGTCCCGGAACTTCGTCTGGATCTGGAACAGCGTCACCGGGAAGTCCCGGTACGAGGTGAAGAGGTCCTTCACCAGCAGGGCGGCCATCTCCTCGTGGGTGGGGGCGAGCAGGTGCTCGGCGCCCTTACGGTCGGCGAGGGTGAAGATGTCGTCGCCGTACTCCGTCCACCGGCCGCTGGTCCGGTAGGGCTCCGCCGGCAGCAGCGCCGGGAAGTGCACCTCCTGGTCGCCGATGGCGGCCATCTCCGACCGGACCACCTCGGTGACCCGGTCCAGCACGAGCTTGCCCAGCGGCAGCCAGGTGTAGCCCCCCGGCGCGGCGCGTCGGACGTAGCCGGCGCGCAGCAGGAGCCGGTGGCTCGGCACCTCCGCGTCCGCCGGGTCCTCGCGTAGGGTCCGCAACAGCAGGGTCGACGTACGTAGCAGCATCCGCGCAGCGTACGACCGGTGCGGCGGGACCGGCGATCCAATTAGCCCGGACCAGTCGCGGGGACTGTCGGAAATCGCCGCCCCTCGTTTCCAGCCGCAGCGACCCCGAGACCCCCTGTGCGGGGGAGCACCTCCACTCTCGGCGGGGAGCCGGTCGGTGGCGGACCGGACCAGGCTGAACCGTATGAAGATCAGTTCCGATCGACTCCCACTCGTGGTCGGTTACACCACGGTTGCGGCGATGCTGCCGTATCTCGCCATCAAGACTGCCTGGCTCCTCGGAAGCGACGTCGGCGTCAACGATCCCGGCCTGATGCAAACGACGCCCTTTGTCGTCGCCAACCTGATCACCGCAGGGATGGAGGTCACCGGGGCCGCACTGGCGTTGACACTCGTCCACCGCTGGGGGCGCCGGGTCCCGGCGTGGTTGGTGCTGTTCCCGATGTGGGTCGCCAGCGGGCTGCTCGCGCCGGTGATGATTGCCGCGCCGCTCGGCTTCCTGGCCGAGTCCCTGGCCGGGGGCGCCGCAGCCGGCGGCACGGAGAGCGGCGACGCACCGATTGCCGGCCTGCAGGGATGGGTGTACGCCGTCGTCTACGGCGGATTCATCCTGCAGGGCGCCGGCCTGGCCGTCGCGTTCGGGCTGCATCTTCGAGCGCGGTGGGGCGGCATCGTGCGCGGCCCTGTCGGCTCCCATCCGCAGGGCGCCACGCACGGCGTACAGGTCATGTCGACCGTCGCCGTCGGTGGGCTCACCGCGCTCGTCGTGGCGGTACGCCTGTACTGGGCCGGTGGCGGTGAGGCAGGCCTGCCCGCTGCCTCAGATGCCGGTCGGAGCCTCACCCAACAGGTTGTGGACGCCTCATCGGCCGCCCTTGCGCTGGCTGGCCTGCTCGGATTGGTCGTCCTGGTGTCCCGCCGGCCGCGGGAGTTGCCTGCCTGGGCGCCTGTTACGGCGGTCTGGGTCGGTGCCGGGTCGATGTGCTGCTCCGGCGCCTATCAACTTGTCGTCCTGCTGGCCCCGGGCAGCCCGTTCGACGCGTCCGGCGGCGGCGGGTTCGGCCTGCTACTTGCGGCCCAGACGATCGCCGGCCTGCTGGCCGCGGTGACCGGCGCGTTCCACCTCGCTGAGGCATACCCGGAACGGCGGTAGCTTTTCCTCGAAGATTCACTCGAGCTGAGCCAGGGCGGCTCGAATACGTGCGCCGAGTTCCTCGAGTTCCTGCGGCGTGTACCGCAGAATGCCATTTTCGGCCATGAGCGCATGATACTGCTGCTGGTCGTAGGGCACGCCGGGTGGCAGCGGTGCGACGTGCCAGTGCACGTGTGCGTTGCCCTGAATGCTGCCCAGCGAGAGCAGATAGGTGCGTTCGGGCCGGGTCACCTCCGCGACGGCTCGCGCGACCTTGTGCACCGTGGCCTGCATGGCCAGGTACTCGACTGGCGTCAGGTCGCCGACCACGTCCTCGACATGCCGGCGCGGAGCTACAAGCGCATAGCCGGGCAGGGTGGGATAGCGGCTGAGGAATGCCACGTGCGGGCCGTCGTCGTACAACAACACGTGCTCGTAACCTGGTTCGCCGGTCAGAAACGCGCAGACAAAGCACTGCCCAGCGCGCACCCGCCGCTCATAGCTGACGAGGTCCATCGACACCCTGTTGAGATTCCCCATCCAGTGACCGTAGCCGCGGACCGATGGCGCGCCGGCCAGCATGCGCCCTTCGTGGCGGGTCCATCGCGGACATTGCCCGCGTGATCCATCACAGGCGTTTCGCCATCTGTTGCGTCGTGACCTCGTAACCACATGTCCGGTACAGCGAGATCGCGGGCTCGTTGTGGCCGAACACGTTGAGTCCAAGCCGGGTCGCACCCGCTTCCCGTGCCACCGCCTCCACGGCCGCGAGGACCGCTTTCCCATAGCCGGATCGCCGGTAGGGCTCTTCCACGCTGATGTCGTAGAGCCACGCCGTGTCGGTCGTCCTGGTTCGGGGCTCCTCCAGCCCGACCCACGCGTAGCCGACGACCCGGCCCGTGGTGTCCTCGGCCACCAGCAGGCGGTGGCGTTCCGTCGTCAGTCCACGAGGCAGAAACTGGGCGCGATCCTGCCGCGCCTTCTCCATCGCGGCCTCGACCGGCATCGTGGCGGCGAGTGACTGGACGTACTCCATGTCCCGTCGCGCCGTGTAGTTCTCGTACTCGTCTTGACGCATCGCGCGCAGGGTGACTACGGGTGCACTCATCCGGACATGCTGCCAGGCACCGTTCCGGGGAAGCCAGTGGCTTTCCCACCTGATCTCACCGGGTCCGTTCTGCGACCCGGAGAAGCGTCGCGGCGGTTCGCCAAATGTCATCCATATTGAGCTGTCAGCGACTGTGGCGACCGGCATGAATTGGTGGTTGTCGGCGCACCTCGAGGCGCCTGGTGTCCAGCTCGGTAATGGAAAATTTTGGGCGAGCAACCTAGGGGCCCTCGCTTCTCGCCAACATCTACTATGCTCCGACGGGTCGCGCCGGCGGTGGCGGCGAATTGACCGCGAGATTCGTTGCCGGCCCGGCCAATCAAGTTACCGAAAGTCACCGCGCAACCTCGGGAACGTTCGGAGGCCTCAACGATGACCCGCCCAGGGCTGCGACCACTTGTCGCAGCCATCGCGACCGTGCTCTCACTGGCCAGCGTCGTCTCGCTACCGACCCCTGCCTCGGCCGCGTTCAGCCAACCTCTTTCCGTATCACAAACGGGGTACGACTCCTACGATCAGCAACAGGCCTTCGACCGGCAGGGGGACGCGCTCTTCGTCTGGGTGCGTGAATCCCACACTTACCCGTACCCGCGGTACGTCCAGATCAGGTCCCGCAGCTACAAAGGCACCTGGGGCACCACGACCAACCTGTCACCGTCCGGCCAGGCCCCGCGCTCACCGAAGGTCGCGCTCGATGACGACGGCGACGCGATCGTGGTGTGGCATGCGTACAACGGCGTCGACTACCACGTCTACGCGCGGAGAGTTTCCAAGGCCGGCGCGCTGGGACCGCTCATGGTCCTGTCGGCGGCCGGAGTGAAGGTCCACGGCACCAACGTGGCCATAGACTCCGATGGCGACGCTGTGGTGACCTGGGCCGAGTGGCACGAGGACGGCGGTGTCTTCCCGATGATGCGCCGGTACAGCATGAGCGGGTCACTGTCGTCGCCGGTGGTGCTCGCGTCGACTCCGGCGTCCGCGGAAACCCCGGCGGTGGCGTACGACCGCGAAGGCGACGCTGTCCTCGCCTGGGCCAACGACAACGTCGTGCAGGCCCGAACCCTCAGCGCCGCCGGGACGATCAGTGAGCTCAAGACCGTGTCGGCACCCCTCTCGCCGATCGACCGCCACTTCACTGCCGCCGTGGCAGTGGACCGGGACGGCGACGCACTCGTGACCTGGCGCCATTGGTCCGACCAGGACCAGAGCACGCAGGTCTGGGGTCGCTGGGTGTCTCGCGACGGGACCGTCGGCAATGTCCGTCAGCTCACCCCCGCATCGCATACGGACGTGGTGAACCACTCGGTTGCAAGCGACCTCGACGGCGATGTGCTGCTGACGTGGGATCTGTTCTCCACCGGACACCTCTACGCCCTACCCATCAGTCGCGCGCAGACGGTCGGGCAGCCGGTCCTCCTGTCGACCTTCGGCCGTCTGCACACTGTCCGCGTCGACGACGACGGTGACGGCATCGTGGTCTGGCAGGGGAAGGGTGTCGACAACTCTGTCGGCAGCGTGGAGGCCCGTCGCGTAACCCAGTCGGGCACGTTCGGCCCGACGCAGGTGATTGTGGCGATCGGTGTGAATCCGACAGCCGCAGTGACCCCTGCGGGACGCGCCGTCGCCGCTTGGGAACGGCGGTTCCAGGTCGATCTGCAGATCCAGGTGAGCTCCGAGTCTTACATCACCGGTCAGACAAGTCGGTCCTAGGCGCTGAACGTCGCACGCGGGCCAGAAGAGCGACGCAAAGCGCCCTTGACGCTGAGGCTGCACGGCACGCTTCGCGCCGCATTCCACCACGGCCGGCGGTGACCCGCGCTGCGGCGCCCCGGCCGGCTGCCGGCGGTAGCAACGAATGAGGCCCCAGCCAGGAATCCTGTCCTGGCTGGGGCCTCAGGCTGTGACCTTCGCCGATAACTGGCTCGCTGGTCGGCGGCCTGCTTGAGTGCTCGGCGCAGCAGGGCCAGCGGGGGAACCCCGGAGATTGCGGTGTCATCGCGGTACAACCGGCAGGCCAACGCAGGGCGTTGGCCGGGCTCGACGAACGGATCCCGGCCTTCGATGAACAAGCTGGGTGAGCCGGTGAAGCCGGTCCGCTCGGCTTCGGCCTGGTCGTTGATGACCCGGATGGTGAACCGCACTGCTGACAGACCCACGTCATCAAGTGCCCGGCGCGCCCCGCACCCGCTCCGGCGAGAACCGCGGCCATCCGTGCTGAGCTGACCGCCACCGGCTGCGCCGGGGAAGGGTGCCGGCGCAGCCGGCAGGACGGCGGCGGCCAGGGCGAGCCGGTCGGGCGTCCGCGTCGTCCGGCTAGGTTCTGTCAACCTAGGACAGACGGATGCGCGCAGATCGCGGCAGATCCATGCGCAAGCTCTTGCAATTGACGTGTTAGATGCAACTGGCGTCTTGCTCTGCGGTTCCGCTCGGCTGTAGGGCCGCGAGCGGCACTACAGCCGTTGACGGCTGTCAGGTCGGTGCGGACTGGAGTGTGTCCACGACCGGGCGCCGTGTGGCAACCATCGCGGGGATGGCGGTGAGTGCGGCGATGGCGAGCAGGACTCCGAGTGCGGTGGCGAGCAGCCAGGAATCGGGTGGGTACTGGACCTCGCCGGTGCTGACGGACGCAAGAAGCCCGATGCCGGCCGGGATCCCCGCGGCGACGCCGGGTATGGCGGGAAGCAGTTGCGCTAGCGCCAGGCCCACGCCGGCCTGCGCGGGCGTGGCGCCGAGCGTCCGCGCGACGGCCAGCGGCTGCCGGGCGTCGAGGACCGCGGTCCAGGTGCTCACGACGGCGTTGATGAGCGCAAGGATGCACAGCACGACGGTGAGCACGAGCGTGGCCTGCTCGCTCCGTTCCACCCGGGGATTGGCGAGCTCCGTGTAGCCGAGGTCGAAGTGCACCACTTGGGTGTTGACCATGAGTATGGCGACGAGCGCGGTCGTGGTGATCAGGGTGTTCACGGTGACCAGCCGGGCGCGGCGTGGCCGGCGCGCGTTGATGCGCACCCCGATCAGCAGGGCGGTGGGCAGCCGCCGGGACAGCCAGATACGCCACCGCCGGCGCCGCGGTGGCGTTGCAGCGTCGGCCAGCGCGTGGACGGTGCTGGTGGCGGCGCGCACCACCGGCACCAGAGTCGCTGCCACAGCGATCGTGAGGGCGAGGGCCGTGACGGCGATCACCGTGCGCAGTGCGGGTGGCTGGGCGTTGACGGAGCCGATGAGTCCGGCGCTGGGGCGGATCAGCACGGGTGCGGCGAACCAGCCCGCGGCCAGGCCCGTGGCGGCGGCGGCAAGCCCGATCACGAGGTACTCGGCGAGGTGGACGGCGGCGATCATGGCCGGTCCGGCGCCGACGGCCTTGAGCAGCCCCACCCGGCGGCGCTGGCCGATGATCCGGCCCGCGACGATGCCGGCGACGCCGGCCAGTGCAAGGCCGCTGAGCAGCCAGCTGCCGACGAGCAGCGCGATCTGCGCGTCGCTGTACAGCCGACCGTTGAGGTGGTCGATTGCTTGCCAGGTGGTGAGTTGGTCGCCGACGGCGTACGTGGTGCTGGCCGCCGGGTCGGCGAGTTTGAGGTTGAGGGTGTACGACAGTGGCTGGCTGCCCGCGAGCGTGGCGATGTCGCTGCGGTCGACCCAGACCAGGCCGCCGCGCTCGACCAAGATGCTGCCCGGGTAGTGCCATCCGGCGTACGGATATGTCGCTCTCGCGGCGGTGACCGCGGTCCCGATCACGCGCAGCGGATGGCCGTCGATGTTGACCGTGTCGCCGGTGCGGATGCCGAGGGCGTCGGCGAAGGCGCGCTCGACGACCACGCCGCCGGGGCGTACCCAGGTGCCGTCGGTCACGGCGGGCCGGTCGATCGATACGGGTGTGGTGTCCCGGCCCTCGACGACGGCGTGCGCGGACTTGCCGCGGGCCGTCATCGTCAGGTAGGCGACCGGGAAGGGGCCGCTGTGATCGGTGACGCCGGCTGCGGTGGTCAGCGATGCGAGCTCGTCCAACGCGGCCTGGCCGGTGGCCCCGGGTGTCACGATCACGTCCGGGCCGGCGGTGGCGGTCCGGGTCTGCCGGTACGGCCGGTCGGCGATTTCGTTGAGGGTGAGGCCGAGGGTCAGCGTCGCGGTGGCGGCGGTGATGGCGACCAGCAGCAGCACGGTCTCGGTTCGGCGGCGGCGCAGGTCCCGCATCAGCAGCCGGCAGACGAGCAGGAGGCGGCCGGACATGTCAGCGCCGCCCGTCGTAGACGGTGCCGGTGGCGGTGGCGGTGCTGGCGAGTCGGGTGTCGTCGGCGAACGCGCCGTCGCGCATGGCGATCACCCGGTCGGCGACCGCGGCGATGCGGGCGTCGTGGGTGACCACCACGAGGGTCTGTCCCGCGGCGCGCAGCTCCTCGAACAGCCGCAGCACCTCCAGGGTGGCCGCGCTGTCCAGGTTGCCGGTGGGTTCGTCGGCCAGCACGACCAGCGGCTCGTTGCTCAACGCTCGGGCGATGGCAACCCGCTGGCGCTGCCCACCGGACAGCGCCGAGGGCAGGTGCGCGGCGCGGTCGGCCAGCCCGACCCGGTCCAGCAGGTACATCGCCCGCTTGCGGGCCCGCCCCGGTGACTGGCCGGCCAGCAGCGCGGCCAGCTCGATGTTCTCCACCGCGGTCAGCTCGTCCATGAGGTGGAATGCCTGGAAGACGAACCCGACGCTGTCGCGCCGCAGCCGGGCCAGGGCCCGTTCGCTCATCGTGTCGAGGCGGTGGTCGGCCAGCCATACCTGCCCCGCGGTTGGGCGTTGCAGGCCGCCGAGCAGATGCAGCAGGGTGGACTTGCCGCAGCCGCTAGGCCCCATGACCGCCAGGGCCTGCCCGGCCGGCACGTCCAGATCGACCTCATCGACCGCGCGGACCAGCGCGTGCCCGTCGCCGTACAGCATGCTCAGCCCACGCGCCTGCAACACCGTCGATCCGGTCACGCCCCCGCCTTCCGTCCGGTCCGATCACGCCCAGTCCACATGCGCTCACACGCCTCCAGCCATTCCAGGTCGGCCCGCAGCCGCAGCACGACACCCTCCAGCAGCAGCCCGGCAACCGGATCCACCGACCGGTCCAACGCGGCCCGCTGGGCATCCCGCAGCCGGCGCAGCACCTCACGCCGCTGCGCGTCGACCAAGGCCACCGGATCGGCCAGCCGGGCGGCCGCGGCAGCCACCAGCTTGAGATGAAACTCCGCGAGGTCCGGCTTCGGCCAGCTCACCTCGGTCAGCCAGCCCGCGACCCGCTGCTGCCCCTCCGGGGTCAACGCGTACACCCGCCGGTCGGGCCGGTCCGGCAGTCCCTCGGCCCGCTGCGAGGTCACCAGCCCTGCCTTGCCCAGCCGGGCCAGCGTCACGTAGATCTGCCCGGCATTCATCGCCTCGCCCAGCGGGCCCAGCGCGGCACGCATCCGGCTGCGCAGCTCATACCCGTGCGCCGGCTCCTTCGCCAGCATGGCCAGCACCACGTCCTGCACCCAGGCACACCCTTCGTGTAGATCGTTACTAGATAACGGCTAGCTATAGCGCTGTCAAATCGACGGCGGGGTGCAGCAGACGGAGCCGGCCGCCTACCTGAGCGGCGCACCGCGCGATTGCGCCCAGAGGCGGCCGTCCGGTCCGGCACTGCTCGTTGGGCGTGGGCTTGGCCGAGCTCCCTGCCCTGGTGGCAACCCGCACCACCACACCACCACCGCCGATCACATCTCGCCGCCGATCAACGACGCAACGTGCGCGCACATCGGCAGAAGCGGATGCGGAGCGTTTTGCCCCGCTGAGTGGTTGCTCGTTACGCAGGGTTACCGATCAAGCCGGGCGGCCGATCCCATGGCCGTCAAGGCAGCCGATCACCGGAGGCGCCGTGGCCGTGCGCCGAGGCCCGGCTGCTGCTCAAGACCGAGTACGACGACAAGCCGATCGACCTGGCCATCTACCTGTCCGGGCTCTACCACGAGGCAACTCACGACCTGTTCTGGCTGAACCCGCACGACGGGCCCACCCCGCGCGAGCTGTTCGTGCGGTTCGTCGCCTGGGGGCCGTACCGGAGGCCGATGGTCGAGCCGGCCGACCCTGATCGATGACCTCCGCCACGTTCCCCGGGCAGATGGCAGCGCGCGGAACAGGCCCGGTGACAGACTGATCGCCGCAGGCAACGAAGAGCGTGAGGGAGAGGGCGTGCGCTGGCGCAGCTTCGTCGCGGTGGGGGACAGCTTCACCGAGGGCATGGACGACGCGTACCCGGACGGCACCTACCGCGGGTGGGCCGACCTGGTGGCGACCCGGCTGGCCGCCGAGGGCGGCCCGGACTTCGGGTACGCCAACCTGGCGATCCGGGGCCGCCTCTTCCCCAGCGTGGTGGCCGAGCAGGTGCCCGCCGCCCTGGCGATGAAGCCGGATCTGATCAGCTTCGCGGCCGGCGGCAACGATGTGCTGCGCCGCACCTTCGACCCGGACGCCCTGGTCACCCGCTTCGACGACGTGGTCCGGCAGCTCCGCTCCGGTGGCGCCGACGTGATTCTCTTCCGGTTCGCCGACGTGATGGCGCGGCTGCCCGGCCAGCGCCTGGTCGCTCCCCGGGTCGAGCTGCTCAACCGGGCGGTCGGCGAGACCGCCGAGCGGTACGGCGCGATCATGGTCGACCTGTACGCCGACGACACCTTCCTCAACCCGATGCTGTGGAGCACCGACCGGCTGCATCTCTCGGCCGCCGGGCACCGCCGGGTCGCCGCCCAGGTGCTCACCGCGCTCGGGGTGGGCTGCGACGAGGAGTGGCTGTTGGTGCCGGAGCGGCCCGCCCGCACGCCGTGGCTGGCCGCCCGCGCCGCCGACCTGCGCTGGGCCGGCCAGCACCTGGCCCCGTGGATCAAGCGCCGGCTGACCGGGCGGTCTTCCGGCGACACGGTCACCGCCAAGCGCCCGCTGCTCGGGCCGATCGCCGACTGATCGTGCGGACCATCCACGCCGCCGCGCTGCTCCGGGTGACACCGGACGACGAGCCGGTCCCCGGCCGGGCGGTGCTCGTCACCGGGAACCGGATCGAGGCGGTCGCGCCGCTGGACGAGCTGACGGAGGCGTACCCGCAGGTGCGGGTGCGGCGGTGGGCCGGCACTCTCGGGCCGGCGCTGGTGCACGACGGGCCCCTGCCGCCCGCACCGAGTCCCCGCGAGCGGGTGCACGCGCTGTTCCGGCTCGGCGTCGCCGCGGTGCTCGCCGCGCACGTGACCGAGCCGGACCTGCGGGCCGCCGCCGCCCGCAACGACGTCGCGGTGCTCGACCGGGTACGGCCGCCGGCGCTGGTCCCGGCCGGCCGGGCCGACCTGGCCGTCTTCGCCGACGACGGCACCTGCCTCGCCACCGTGGTCGCCGGCCGCCTGGTGCACCGCCGCGCCTGACACCGCGGTCGGCCCGGTGCGCGTCGATCCTCTGTGGTCGGCGGACTCGTCACGGCACGTGCCGGCGGTCACCTCCGCCGCACCCGATTTCCGATGGCCGGCCGCCGTGCCCGGATCGGGCGTAACTTGGGGCTCATGCCTGTGTCGAGCGATCCGAATCCCCGCCTCCAGTCGTACGCCGACCCGCAGCGCCTGGTCACCACCCAGTGGCTGGCCGAGCACCTGGGCGACGAGGGTCTCGTCGTGGTGGAGTCCGACGAGGACGTGCTGCTCTACGACACCGGCCACCTCCCGGGCGCCGTCAAGGTCGACTGGCACACCGAGCTGAACGACCAGGTCACCCGGGACTACCTCGGCGCCAAGAGCTTCGCCGAGCTGTGCGCCGCCAAGGGCATCGGCCGCGACGACACGGTGGTCTTCTACGGCGACAACTTCAACTGGTGGGCCGCGTACGCCCTCTGGGTCTTCTCGCTCTTCGGCCACGCCGACGTGCGGCTGCTCGACGGCGGCCGGCAGAAGTGGATCGCCGAGGGGCGGGAGCTGACCCGGGAGAAGGTTTCCCGGCCGCGCGCCGAGTACCCGGTGCCGCAGCGCGACGACACGCCGATCCGGGCGTACCGGGAGCAGGTGATGGCGCACGTGGCCGCCGGTCGGCCGCTGGTGGACGTCCGCTCGCCCGGCGAGTACACCGGCGAGATGCTGCACATGCCGGACTACCCGCAGGAGGGCGCGCTGCGCGGCGGGCACATCCCGGGCGCGGTCAGCAAGCCGTGGAAGTCCGCCGCCAACGACGACGGCACCTTCAAGTCCGCCGACGAACTGCGCGCCATCTACGCCGACCAGCTCGGGCTGAGTCCGGCGGACGACGTGGTGGCGTACTGCCGGATCGGTGAGCGGTCCAGCCACACCTGGTTCGTGCTGCACCACCTGCTCGGCTACCCGCAGGTGCGCAACTACGACGGCTCGTGGACCGAGTGGGGCAACCTGGTCCGGGCCCCCGTCGTGAAGGGCGACCAGCCGGGCGGCCTCGCCGGCTGAGCCACGCGTTGTGCCGGACGGCCGCGCCCCACGTCGGGGTCCTGCCGCTTTCCGGCCTCAGCCACCGCTGAGCCCAAAGGACCGCTTCCGGGCGGCAATCCGGCGTTTGCCTGTCGCGTCGCCCCGCCACGGGGAAGGCTGCGGTAGAGCTGTCGCCGGACCGGCAAGGAGGGACCGTGGGTCGCCTGGACACCCGGTTCGTCGCTCTGCTCGTGCTGGCCGCCCTGCCGCCGGCCGTCGAGGGCGCCATCCTGGCCGGGCTGGGCTTCCGCGCCGCCGAGGGGCTGGCCCCGCAGGTCTCCGCGGTCTGGCCCTACGACACGTACCATGACCTGCGGTGGCTGCTGGTCTACCACGACTCCTGGCTGGCCTTCGGCGTCGGTCTGGTGGTGGTGGTCGTGTTCCGGGCGCTGTTCACCACCGGGCTGGTCGCGCTGGCCTGGCCCCGGCACGTGCCCCGGCCGAGCGTGCGCTGGCTGGCCAGGCGGAACCTCGTACTGACCGCGGTGCTCAGCGTGGTGATCTCACCCTGGGCCGCCCTCTCGATGGCCGCGTCGGTGGTCGCCCTCTCCTGGCTGCTGTTCGCCTCGCTGCTGCCGATGTTCCTGCTCGCGCCGTTCCTGCAACGCGCCGCCGTGCTGGGGGACTGGTGGCGGGGGCTGCCCTCGATCGAGCTGGTCGGCTGGTCCCTGCTCAACTTCGTGGTGCTCACCATCGGCGGCGCGCTGGTCTGGACCGTGTCCGTCTGGTGGACCGCGCCGGTGGCCGCGCTCGCCGGGCTGGTCAACGGCCTGCTCTGGCAACGGACGGTGGCGGCCGCCCTGCTGCCCCGCCGGCCGGTGCGGTGGGCGCGGGTGCCGGTCGCGCCGCTGGCCGTCCTGCTCGCCTTCGCCGTGCCGCTGCTGGTTCAGCCGCTGCTCGATCTCCTGCCCGGGACGTCGCCGAGGGGTCGGACCCTGGTGCTCGAGCGGCCCCTGCCGGCCGAGGTCAGGCACTCGGTGATCTACCTCGACGGGCACGGGAGCGCGTACGGCGGGGAACCCACCGCCGACCCGAACGTGCAGCAGTTCTCCTACCGCGGGCTCGCCCCGGACGGCCGACCGCTGCCGTACTCGGCCCGGGACACCTACCGGTCGATCGGGTCCAGCGTCTCCCTGCTCGAGACCCAGGTGGACGCGGTGCATCGGCGTACCGGCCGGCCGGTGGCGCTGATCGGGCAGAGCGAGGGTGCCATGGTGGCCCGGACCTATCTGGCGGTCCGGCCGCACCCGTCGGTGGACACGCTGGCCATGTTCAGCCCGCTGATCAACGCGGGCCGGTCCTACTACCCGCCGCCCGGCGCGTCCAGCGGGTGGGGCGTGGCCGCGGGCTGGGAGCTGCGCGTGCTCTTCGGCCTCGTCGACGTCTTCGCCGGCAGCGGCAGCGGCCCCGACGAGCCGTTCATCCGGTCACTGATGGACAATTCGCCGTTCTACCGGAACGACCTGATGTGCCCGGTGCCCGGCGTACGGATCGTGGCGTTCATGCCGACCACCACGGCGACCGAGGCCCCGCCCGGCGAGTACAGCGGCATCCCGGTATTCCAGATGCCGGCCGTGCACGGCGGCCTGCTCACCGAGCCACTGGTCCAGGCCCGCCTGGTCAACTTCCTCGCCGGCGAGCCGGTCAGCCGCCCGCTGCGCGGCTACGCCCTGCTCCAGGAGACGGCCGCCGCCTGGCAGGCCCCGCCACTGCCGCTGTCCGTCAACCCGGCCTGGCGGGGCGACGGGTTGCCGGACCCGGCCTTCACCGCACGGGTGTGCCAGCCTCGATGACCTCGCCGTTCCCTCCGTCCGTCGCCGTCCGCCGTCCACCGTCCGCTCCGGCCTAGGGACGTGACACCAGGTCCGTCCGGCGCTCGGCGACGGAACCCGCGCCGCGTAGCGTGCGCCATGCCCCGGCCGTGACCAGGGCGAAGATCCCGGCCGCCGCCCAGCCGATCGGGCCCATCCCGTACGCCTGACCGGCGAACCCGGCGACCGCCGCCCCGACCGGGGCGCTGACCAGGCCGACCACCCGCTGCGCCGCACCGACCCGGCCGAGCAGGTGGGCGGGCACGTGCCGCTGCCCGTAGGAGGACCAGAGGCTGTTCCAGATCGTGGTGCCGGCGGCGAAGCAGGCCAGCGCGACCCCACCGGGCACCGGGTGCCGGGCCAGCGCGAGCCCGGTCAACGCCACGGTCTGCGCCAGCAGCACCCCGCGCAGCGCGGGCAGCGTGCCGAGCCGGACCGCCAGCCGCCCGGCGGCGAGCGCGCCGACCAGCCCGCCGACCACCACCCCGGCGGCGAACAACCCGTACGCCGCGGCCGGCACCCGCAGCACCTCCAGTGCGTAGAGCACCAGCACCGCGAGCACCCCGCCGATCGCGAGGTTCGAGCCGGCCGTCGCCAGGGTCACGCCCCACAACACCCGGTCCCCCCGAACCCACCGCACTCCCGCCCACGCCTCCCGCCACACCCCTGCCCGCCTCCCGCTCGCGGTGACCCCGCACCGGTGCCCCTCGCCTCGCTTCGCCTCGTGCGCGTCGTCCCGGCCGCAGGCGCAAGATCGCCGGGTGGGGCGGAGGGCGAGGACGAGGAGGGCGGCCACGGCGAAGGTGAGCGCGTCGACGGTGAGGGGAAGGGCCGCCGAGACCGCGAAGAGGACGCCGGCCAGCGGGGCGCCGAGGAAGCCGCCGGCCACCGCCGTACCGGCCTGGAGGCGGCCGTTGGCGGTGGGCAGGGCGGCCGGGGCCACCAGCGTGGGGAGCACGGCGAAGGAGGCCGCGTCGAAGAGGGCGCCGAGCGCGGCGAGCAGGAACGCCGTCACCACCAGCGCCGGGACACCGGCCCGGTCGGTGGCGACGAGCACCGCGAGGGCGGCCACCACGACGGCCCGCAGGGCGTCCACCAGCGCCATCGTCCGGCGGCGGTCCCAGCGGTCCGCGTACACCCCGCCGAGCAGGCCGAACAGCAGCGGCGGGAGCTGCGCCGCGACGGTCACCAGGGCCACCGCCCGGGGGTCGCGGGTGAGCGTCGCGGCCAGCAGGGCCAACGCCGGCGTACGCAGGGCGTCGCCGAAGCGGGAGGAGACGGCGGCGGACCAGAGCAGCCGGTAGTCGCGGCCGAGACGGGTGGCGGTCATGCCGACGGACCCTGCCGCCTCGACCGGGTCGAGGGTCAAGCCGGCCGGAAAGGGGGTCGGACAGCGTCGGTGATCACCGGTACGGTGAGCGCCGAAATCCGACCGGGGAGAGCGTGTGGACCGCACCTTCCAGGTCGACCTCCGTGGCGTGGTCGACCTGCTCAGTCATCACCTCTACGGCAGCCCACGGGTGTACGTCCGGGAACTGCTCCAGAACGCCGTGGACGCGATCACCGCCCGGCGCGCGACCGAACCGGACGCCCCCGCGCGGGTACGGATCGAGCCGCCGGAGCTGACCGGCGACGGCACCCTGCGGGTGCACGACACCGGCGTCGGCCTCACCGAGGCGCAGGTGCACGAGCTGCTGGCCACCATCGGACGCAGCTCCAAGCGCGACGAGCTGGGCTTCTCCCGGCACGAGTTCCTCGGCCAGTTCGGCATCGGCCTGCTCTCCTGCTTTCTGGTCGCCGACGAGATCCGGGTGGTCACCCGGCACGCCGACCAGCCGACCGTGCTCTGGACGGGCTGGTCCGACGGCCGGTACGCCGTCCGGCTCGCCCCGGCCGAGCAGGCCCGGCCGGAGCCCGGCACCACCGTGACGCTGGTGCCCCGCCGCGACGCCGACCAGTGGTTCGGCGTACCGACGGTGACCGAGCTGGCCCGCCTCTACGGCAGCCTGCTGCCGGTCGACGTCCGGGTCGGCGACACCCCGACCACCGCCGGGCCGCCGCCCTGGCCGACCGGCCCCGGCGTGCCGCTGGACCGGGCGGCCCTGGTCCGCTACGCCCAGGAGACCCTCGGCTTCGTCCCGTTCGACGTGGTGCCGCTGGCGGTGCCGGAGGCCGGGCTGACCGGGGTCGCCTTCATCCTGCCCACCCCGGTGAACCCGGCGGCGCGGGTCGGGCACCGGGTCCACCTCAAGCGGATGCTGCTCACCGAGCACGCCGACGGGCTGCTGCCGGACTGGGCCTTCTTCGCGCACTGCGTGGTGGACGCCAGCGAGCTGCGCCCCACCGCCAGCCGCGAGGCGCTCTACGAGGACACCCTGCTCACCAACACCCGGGACGCCCTCGGCGACCAGGTGCGCAGCTGGCTGGTCCGGCTGGCCAGGCACGACCCGCGCCGGCTCGCCGAGTTCCTCCAGGTGCACCACCTGGGGGTCAAGGCGCTCGCCCTGCACGACGACGAGATGCTCCGCCTGGTCGACCAGTGGTGGCCGATGGACACCAACGTCGGCACGCTCACCCTCGCCGAGTTCCGGCAGCGCCACGGCCTGATCCGGTACGCCGCCGGCCTCGACGAGTTCCGCCAGCTCGCGGCGGTCGCGGCGGCGCAGGACCTGGCCGTGGTCAACGGCGGCTACACGTACGACACCGAGCTGATCGAGCGGCTGCCCGCGGTGGACCGGTCGGTGCTCATCGAACGGCTGGAGCCGAGCGACCTGACCACCCGCTTCGACGCCCTCGAACCGCACGTCGAGCTGGCCCTGCGGCCGTTCCTGACCGGCGCGCAGCGGGCCCTGGAACGGCTCGGCTGCGAGGTGGTGGTCCGGGCGTACGACCCGGTCTCGCTGCCGGCGCTCTACCTGGTCAGCCGCTCGGCGGCGTTCAACGACCAGCTCGCCGCCAGCCGGGAGAAGGCCGACGAGCTGTGGGGCGGCGTGCTGGACGCGCTGGCCGCCTCCGCCCCGCCGGACCGCCCGCAACTCGTGCTCAACCACCGCAACCCGCTGGTCCGCCGGGTCACCACGTTGACCGACCCGGAACTGGTCGGGCTCGCCGTCGAGGCGCTCTACGGGCAGGCACTGCTGCTCGGGCACCACCCCATCCGCGCGGCCGACGCCGCGCTGCTGAACAGTTCCTTCCTCGGCCTGCTCGGCCGGGCCGTACCAGGACGGGAGTGAACCGGCCGTGAGCGACGACGACCTGTGGCGGGTGCTGCACGAGGCCCACAACATGCCGTACGGGGCGGGGCAGACCGCCGCGCTGGAGCAGCTGATCCGGCGGGCCGACGCCGGCGACGACCGCCACCTCGCCTTCGCCGCCCGGATGCAGGCCACCACCTCGTACGTCTACGGCGGCGAGCCGGCGAAGTCCTTCGTGACCTTCTCCTGGTGCCTCGCCGAGTTCGACCGCGACCCGCAGCCCTACCACCAGCGCTTCGCCCACCAGCTGCTCTGGCACTTCAAGTACATGGTCAGCGCGATGCTGAAGTTCCCCGAGCTGCCGCTGGACCGCACGTACGCCGTGCTGGACGACATGGAGCGGCGCTACCGGGACGGCGGGCACTCGCTCCAGGCCGTGCACAAGCACCGCTACCTGGTGGCGTCGCACCTCGGGGCGCACGACGAGGCGGCCGAGTGGTACCGCCAGTGGATGACCACCCCCCGGGACGCCCTCTCCGACTGCGCCGGCTGCGACCCGACCACACAGGTGCACCACCTGTGCGAGGTGGGCCGGCACGACGAGGCGGTGGCCCTGGCCGAGCCGGTGCTCGCCGGCCGGCTCAGCTGCACCGAGCAGCCGCAGGCGATCCTCACCGCGCTGCTGCCCGCGTACCTGGGCAGCGGTCGGGGGGAGGCCGCGCGGGACGCGCACCGGGAGGCGTACCGGCGGCTGCGGTCGAACCTCTCCGACCTGTGGGAGATCGCCGACCACGTCGAATTCTGCACGGTGACCGGGAACGACGCCCGCGCCCTGGAACTGGTCGAGCGACACCTGGACTGGCTGGACCGGGCGCCCACCCCGGCCGCCGCCATGCACTTCGCAGCCGCCGCCGCGGCAGCGCTCGGAAAGGTGCCGGGCGAGCTGACCGTGCACCGCCGGACGTTCGGCGACCGGCCGGCCGGGGAGGTGCCGGTGGGCGCGCTCGCCGCCGAGCTGACCGACACGGCGACCGCGCTGGCCGCCCGGTTCGACGCGCGCAACGGAACGGCGTACCAGTCGGAGGTGGTCGCGCGGCGGCTCGCCGCGCAGCCCGTCGGGGAGCACCTGCCGCTCTCGGCCAGCCTGCGCCGCCGTCCGGCCCGCACCCGGGAGCCCGCCCCGGCCGGCGGGGTCGCGGCGGAGCCGGTGCAGGTGCCGGCCGGGGCGAGCGCCGACGAGCTGCTCGCCGTCGCCGAGGAGTGCTGGCGCACCCACCGCACCGACGACTGCGCCACCGTCCTGAAGGCGTACGACGAGCGCTTCGGTGCCGGGGAGCTGCCGGCGGCCACCGTGGCGCACCGGCTGGAGCTGCGCGCGGGCGAACTGAACGACAACGGCGACCCGGCGGCCTCCATCGAGGCCAACCGGGTCGCGCTGGCCGCCTGGCGGGAGGTGCCCGACCCGCTGCGCGCCCAGGTGGTGGCGGGGCGGCTCGGCGCGCTGCTCTGCATGACCGACGAGGGCGCCGAGGAGGGACTGGCCCTGGCCCGCGAGTCGGCGGAACATCTCGACCGGCACGGCGACCAGCGGGAGCGGGCCGGCGCCCACGACCGGTTGGCCCTGGCGTACGTGCACCGGCAGCGCTGGGCCGACGCGCTCGAGGAGGTCGAGCGGGCCGCCGCCGAGGCGGACGTCGACCCGTGGCTGGCGGCCCGGGTGGCGCTGCACCGCGCCCACATCCTGGAGGAGCTGGAACGCGGCGCGGCGGTGGGCGAGGCGGCCGACCGGGCCCGCCGGCTCAGCCGCGAGGTGGGCGCGGCCGGCATGCTGGTCGCCGCCTCCCTGGCGTACGCCCGCTGGGCGGACGACCCGGCCGAGGCCGTCGCCGCCTGCGACGAGGCGCTGCGGGTGGCCCCGGCGGACGCCCGGCTGGCGGTCCGGGTGGCCCGCGGTCGGGCCCTGCTCGTCGCCGACCGGCTGGGGGAGGCGGTGGACGACCTGGCCGAGGCGGTGACCCTCTGCGTGGAGCGGGGCGCCCAGGGTGACGCCCTCCTGCGGTGGGAGCTGGCCAACGCCTACCGGGTGGCCGGACGGTTGAGCGAGGCGGCCGAGGTGGCGGAGGAGGCGGTGCTCGGGCTGGACCGGCTCGGCGCCCAGGCCGAGGCGGACCGGTGCCGGCACCTGCTGGCCGGCATCTACGAGGGCCTCGGCGAGATCGACCCCGCGCTCGCGCTGCTGGAACAGCTCGCGGAGAACCTGGACAGCCCGGACAACCTCCCGCACCGGGCGCAGGTGCTGGAGGAGGCCGGCGGGATCCTCTACGACGCCGACCGGGACGCGATCGCCGCGCAGCGGTTCGCCGCGGCGGCCTCGGCGTACCGGCTGGCCGAGCTTCCGGTGGACGAGCTGCGCGCCCGGCGACGGCAGTTGCTGGCGCTCTTCTGGGCCGGTGACCTGCTGGCCGCCTCCGCGCTGGTCGACGTGGTTGACGAGGCCGCAGCGGTGCTCACCGGGCTGCCGGAGGAGCCGCCGGTGGTGACGTACGAGCGGGCCCTGGCCGCCGAGGCGGTGGCCCGGGTGCTGACCGGCGAGGGCCGTGAGGTCGCGGCGCTGGACCGGCTGGACGGGGTGGCCGGCCGGCTGCGGTCGATCGAGGCGTTCGGCGAGGCGGCACAGGTCGAACTCCTCACCGGTGACGTGCTGCTGCGCGGTGACCGGCCGGCCGAGGCGGAGCGCCTGCTCCGCGAGGTGCTGGGCGGGCTGCCGCCCGGCTCGCGGCCGGCGAGCCAGGCGGCCTGGCTGCTGGCCCGGGCCCTGGACGAACTGGGCCGGTCGGCGGAGGCGGCCAAGCTGCGCGCCGACCACGGGATCGAGGAGGGCTGACGGCCCGTGGCGGGCCGGGCGGGGAGCGTGCTGTGGGCCGGCGGCGGGGCGGCGAAGCGACCGACGGGTAACCGAGCCTCCACCACGGCCGGCGGGCGGTCTAGGCTTGCCCGGTGGCGGTGGAACAGCAGGCGCGGGGCGGGGCGAACGGCGCGACGGGCGCGGGCCGACGCCGGTCCCGTCGGGACGAGATCCTGGAGATCGCGGTCGGCCTCTTCGCCGCCCGCGGCTACCACGGCGTGTCGATGGACGACATCGGCGCCGCCGCGGGCGTGACCGGGCCGGCGCTCTACCACCACTTCGCCGGCAAGGAGGCGATGCTGGTCGCCGCGCTGATCCCGGTCAGCGAGGGGCTGCTCGCCGGCGGCCGGGACCGGGCCGCCGGCGACCCGGACGACCCGCGCGGCGCGCTGGAGTCGCTGATCGACTTCCACGTCGACTTCGCCCTGGCCAACCCGGCGGTGATCGCGCTGCACCTGCACGAGCTGGACCGGCTCCCCGACGAGCCGCGCCGCAAGATCCGCCGGCTCCAGCGGCTCTACGTCGAGGAGTGGGTGACCGTGCTGACCGCGCTGCACCCGGGGCTGCCCGACGGCGAGGCGCGGGTGCTGGCCCACGCCGCCTTCGGCCTGATGAACTCCACGCCGTTCCTCGGCGGGGAGGTGGACCGCCGCCGCCGCGCCGAACTGCTCCGCGGCGCAACCCTCGCCGCCCTCCTGGCCCCCACCGACCCGGCCTGACCCCGGGCCGGCCTCCCGGCCGGCCCGCCCCCTTCCGGTGATCAAGAAGTTCGCGTCAGGAATCGGGGTCAGGCAGAAGCAGACCTCTTGGTCACCGCGTCGGCGGGTGCCGGGGCGACTCGTGAGTAACCGGCCACTCGTGGTTACCTGGCACCCGTCCCCACCCCTGGACGTCGGGAGGAAACATGATCGAGTCGCTGCTGGTCGCCAACCGGGGCGAGATCGCCCGCCGGATCATCCGTACCGCCAAGCGGCTCGGCATCCGTGCGATCGCGGTGCACTCGGAGGTCGACGCCGGCCTGCCGTTCGTCACCGAGGCCGACGAGGCGGTCTGCGTCGGCCCGGCCAACCCGGCGCAGAGCTACCGGAACGTCGAGGCGATCCTCGCCGCCGCCAAGTCGACCGGCGCGCAGGCGATCCACCCCGGCTACGGCTTCCTCTCGGAGAACGCCGACTTCGCCCGTACCGTCGAGGCCAGCGGCCTGATCTGGGTCGGGCCCGGCGCGGACGCGATCACCGCGATGGGCGACAAGATCAACGCCCGGAACCTGATGGCGGCGGCCGGTGTCCCGGTCGCGCCCGGCACCACCGACCCGGCGGCCGACCTGGACGCGGCGGTCGCCGCCGCCGGGGAGATCGGCTACCCGGTGATGGTCAAGGCCGCGGCCGGTGGCGGCGGCATGGGCATGGGCGTGGCCACCGACGAGGCCGCGCTGCGCACCGAGTACGACAAGGTGCGCGCCTTCGCCGAGCGGATGTTCGGCGACGGCTCGGTGCTGATCGAGCGGTACTTCCCCCGGGTGCGCCACGTCGAGGTGCAGATCCTCGGCCTGGCCGACGGCCGGGTGGTGGCGCTGGGCGAGCGGGAGTGCTCGGTGCAGCGGCGCAACCAGAAGCTGGTCGAGGAGTCGCCCTCCCCGGCGGTGTCGCCGGAGCTGCGCGAGCGCTTCCTGGCGGCGGCGGTGCGGGCCGGCGAGGCGGTCGGCTACCGCAATGCCGGCACGGTGGAGTGCCTGTTGGTCCCGCGCCAGCGGGACCTCGCAGGTGACGGGGCCGGCTCCGAGGAATTTTTCTTCCTGGAGATGAACACCCGCCTCCAGGTCGAGCACCCGGTGACCGAGCTGGTCTACGGCGTGGACCTGGTCGAGGAGCAGCTGCGGGTGGCGGCCGGCCTGGCGCCGACCTTCGACCCGGACGTGCTCGCCCCGCGTGGGCACGCCATCGAGCTGCGGATCAACGCGGAGGACCCGAAGCGCTTCCTGCCCGGTCCGGGCGCGATCACCGCCTGGGTCGAGCCCACCGGTGAGGGCGTCCGGGTCGACTCCGGCTACGCCGCCGGCAACACCGTCACCCCGTTCTACGACAGCCTGATGGCCAAGCTCATCGTCAGCGGCGCCACCCGCGCCGAGGCCATCGAGCGCGCGAAGGCGGCTGTCGCCGGCTTCGACCTGACCGGCCCCAAGTGCAACCTCCCCTTCTTCGCCGAACTCCTGGAGAACGAGGAGTTCCTCTCCGGCGACTACGACACCGGCATCGTCTCCCGCATGCGCTGACCCCCCTTCCCCGTTACGCCTTGATCATGAGGTCGGCGGAGCGCCTCGCGTGATTCGCCACCGCCAACTTCATGATCAACACGGGTGGACGCTCGATCAGGGACCGGCCAGGGCCGTGGTGGGTGGGAGCCGACTGGCGCGGATCGCCGGGTAGAGTCCGGCGGCCGTGCCGACCAACACCGTCGCGCCCATGCCGCCGGCCATCGCCCAGGCCGGCACCACCGTGGGCCACTGCTGGCTGTACGCGTACAGCCCGGTGATCGCCACCCCCAGCAGGGTGCCACCGGTCCCGCCGAGGGCGGAGAGCAGCAGTGCCTCGGCGAGGAACTGCATTCGGATCTGTCCCCGGGTCGCCCCCAGCGCCCGCCGTAGGCCCACCTCCGCCCGGCGTTGCAGGACGGAGATCACCATTGTGTTGGCGATGCCGACGCCGCCGACCAGGAGCGCGACGGCGCCGAGACCGAGCAGCAGGCCGTTGAGCGCGGTGTCGGTGGCCTGCCGGGCGGCCAGCGCGTCCGAGGGACGGGACACGACCACCTCCTCCGGTGCCGGTGGGTTGGCGGTTCGCCCCAGCACCGCCCGCACCGCCGCGACCTGACTCTCCGTGGTGCGCACGTAGACCCGGGTCGGACGGCCGTCGAACTCGAGGTAGGACCTGGCCGCCGGCCAGCCCACCAACGCGGCCGAGTCCAGTTCCTCAGCCAGCGGCACGGGCGCGAGGACGCCGACCACGGTGAACCACTCGCCGCCCAGCCACACCCGGAACCCGACCCCCGGTACGTCGAGCCGCCGCGCCGCGGTGGCACCGAGGACGACCGCCGGGTAGTCCGCGGTCGCGGCGGTGAACCAGGAACCGGAGCTGACGGTCGCACCGACCGTGCCGAGCAGCTCCGGTTGCGCGGCGAGCACCGCGATGCTGCCCGTCTGGCCAGCCAGCACCAGGTCGGTGCGGTAGACGGCCCGGTCGACGGCGCCGGTCGCGCTGACCGACTCGACCGGCCCGATCCGAGCGATCATGCGCACGGACTGCTCGAGCAGGACGGCCTTCTCCCCGGACCGGGTCTTCCCGGGCGCCACGGTGAGCAGATTGGTGCCGAGCTGGTCCAGGGTCCGGTCCAGCTCCGCCCGGCTGGAGGTGGAGATGCCCACCACGGCCAGCATCGCCGCGATGCCGATGGCGATGCCCAGGGCGGTGAGCACGACCCGCAGCGGGTGGGTCCGTAGCCCGGCCGACCCCACCCGCGCGACGTCGGCCGGGGTGAGGCGACCCGGTCTCAGCTTTCCGGCCCCGCCCGCACCGGCCGTCGGCTGGCTGGTTCCGCGCGCCTCGGCGCCGGGGCGGCCGGTCACGCCCGCACCGCCGGTGATCGGCCCGAGTCGTGTACGACGCGACCGTCCCGCAGCACGATCCGGCGCGGCAGGCCGGCCGCGACCTGCTGGTCATGGGTGATGACCACGACGGTGGTGCCCTGCTCGTGCAGGCCGCGCAGCAGCGCCAGCACGGACGCGCCGGAGGCGGAGTCGAGGTTGCCGGTGGGCTCGTCGGCGAGCAGCACCGCCGGTTCGCCGACCACCGCCCGGGCGATGGCCACCCGCTGCCGCTCACCCCCGGACAGCTCGTGCGGCCGGTGGTCGAGCCGGTGGCCGAGACCGACCCGGCGCAGCGCGGCCTCGGCGCGCCGCCGTCGCTGTCTCAGCGGTACGCCCGCGTAGAGCAACCCGTCGGCCACGTTGTCCAGCACCGGCGTACCGGCGGCCAGGTGGAACTGCTGGAACACGAAACCGATCCGGCGACCGCGCAGGGCGGACAGCTCCCGATCGGTGAGGGTCGAGACGTCGTGCCGGTCGATCCGTACCGACCCGGACGACGGCCGGTCGAGCGTGCCGATCAGGTGCAGCATGGTCGACTTGCCGGAGCCGGACGGACCGAGGACGGCGACCAGTTCGCCGTACCCGATGCGCAGGTCGACCTCGCGCAGCGCGGTCACCCCGCCCGGATAGGTCCGGGACACGCCCACCAGCTCGATGACGTGTCCGCTCATCCCGGCACCCCCACCAGGAGTCCTTCAGCCAGGCCCTCGCCCTGCACCTCGACCCGTCCGTCGGCGAAGAGTCCCGCCCGCACCGGCAGGATCCGGGTGTCACCGGGCCCGGTGACCTCCACGCCGTAGCCACCTTCCGCCAGGGCGAGCAGCGCGTCGACCGGCACGGTGAGCACCTTCTCGCGCTGCTGCGCGACGTACCGTACGTCGACCGGCGTGTCGGTCAGCCCGCCCAGCGCCCGCTGATCGGCGACGGCGATGGTGACCTGGACGCTGGCCGCGCCGGTGCCGGGCCGCTCCGGATCGGCCGGCCCCGGACCGCCGGCCGGCGCTGTCGGTGGGCCCACCGTCGTGACCTTCCCGGTGACCGAGACGCCGGTCGGCAGGGTCACGGTGACCCTGGTGTCCTTCTTCGCCCAGGCCGCCTCACCGGTGCCCGCCGACACCGTCACGACCCGGGTGCTGCCGGTGTACGCCAGCACGGTGGCGGTCGCGCTCGCGCCGACGGGCACCAGTCGCTGCGAGACGCGGACCGGGCCGGCGGCGTAGATCACCCGCTCCCGGTCGACCGTGCCCGTCTCCGGTATCCCCAGGTCCTCCTGCCAGCGCTTCACCGCGGCGGTGGTGCTCGCGGAGAAGGTGTCGTCGACGTTGAACCCGCGGTAGCCGAGGGCCGCGAGGTTGCGTTCGAACTGCCGTACGTCCGAGCCCCGCACGTCGGCGGTCAACGGCCGGTACATCGGCAGGATGCCGTACATCAGCACCACCGGTTGCTCGTCGGCGCGCAGCAGGGCCTCGCCACGCCGGACGGTGGCCCCCACTTCGGGCAGCCAGGTCACCGTGCCGGTGGCGAGCGAGGCGAGCGGCGTGGACGTGCCGTACCCGAGTTCGCCGGCCAGCGCCACGGCCCGGACGAGGGTCTGCCGGGTGACCGGGGCGGTCGCGGCGGGTGTGGTGCGGGCCGGCGGCTGCGTACCGTCGCGGCCACCCAGGCCGAGGGTCGCCCCGCCGGCCAGCGTGAGGGTCACCAGCGCCAGGCCGGCACCGGCGGCGGCCCGGAGCTGCCGCCGTGGTCGGCGACGGGCCGCCTTTGTCGGGTCCATCGGGTCGCTCATCCGCGGCCGGTGGCGTTGGGGTCGGGGGTGGTCGATGGTTCGCCACGATTCACCGGCTCGCAGATCTGGCCGGCGCGGTACTGGGCAGTCGCCTGCTGCTCGCTGACCGGGGGGCCGCCGTCGTTGTCGTTGTCCTGTGGCCAGTGGCCGTCGGGGCCCGGATCGGGGAAGTCCGCGACGCCGTTCTCGCGCATGCACCTGGCGTACGCCCGCCGATACCCGACCTCCTCCGCGGTCAGCGCCGGCGGCTTCTCCTCCAGCTCGTCCGGCACCGGCACGTTGTACTTCGCGCAGGCCTTCTGGGCCTCCATCCACTTCGGGTCACCCTTCTTCGGGACACCGGGGGCCCGCAGGTCGACCCCGCCCCGGGGGTCCGGGTCCGGCACCTGGAAGCCCCGCTCGCGCAGGCAGGCGACCCACTGGCGCTGCGCCTCCACGTACTCGGCGACGACTCCGGTGACGGCCGCCGACGTCGACGGCTGGGCACCCGGGCCGCCCGCGGTGGCGATCGCCGGTGGTTGGTCCTCCGCGCCGCAGGCGGCGAGCGCGACGACCAACGCGGTGGCCCCGAGGCCGACGAACCACGACCGTCGGCGGTGAGGCGTCCCGGAACGAATCATTGTTTTTCCTATCTTTTCGGAGATGGAGAGGGCGCACGGATCGGCGGTCGCCCCGGGGGTGTGAGTGCTAGCGGTGGGTCACCGGCGACCAGCGCCAGCCGTCGGTGGAGCCGTACAGGGTGCCGTCGGCGTCGGGTGCGTGGAACCAGCCGTCCGGCGTACGGCGGACCGGGCCGGCGGTGGTCGGCAGGCCGTCGAGTTCGACCGCCTGATACGCGCCGCCGTCCCGGGCCACCCAGTAGCGGCGGGCGTCGGCGGCCCGGCCGTTCACGAGCTGGGAGAGCACGTGGGTGCCGTCGGCGGTCACGAACGACCCCTTCGTGCCCTGCTCGTCCGGCAGGTCGGCGTCGGTCAGCCGCTGCCACCGTCCGTCGGTGCCGTCGGCGCGGTAGACGGCCCGGACACCGCCGCCGGTGGTCGCGGCGTACGTCGTCGCCGTCCCCGTCACCGCCAGCAACGGCGCCTCGCACCCCTCCTTCGGGCAGGCCGGCGCGTCGGCGAAGACGTGGGTGGACCAGCTGCGGCCCGCGTCCGCGCTCGTCGAGACGGCGGGTCGGCCCGTCGCCGGGTCGGTGCCCGCGACCCGGAGGCGACCGGCCGACTCCTCGATCCGCAGCTCGTCCGTCCGCATGGTCAGCGGCGGCTGCGCGGTCAGTGGTGCCACCCCGCGGGTCGCCGGGTCCACGGCGTGCAGGGTGCACGGCGTCCCGGCCCGCGGTGACCAGCAGATGGCCGTGCCACCGTCCGGCACCGCCTCGGCCGTCCCGGCGGGCTGGGCGGCTGCCCAGGTGCGACCGCCGTCGAGGCTGGCCAGCAGGGCCCGGTCGGCGTCCGGCCGGCTGCCGGGCGCGGCCGCGATCAGCGCGTCGGGACCGAGGACCGCCAGTGCGCTGACGGTGATCGGGGTACCTCGGTCGCTCCAGGTCCGGCCGCCGTCCGTGGAACCCACCAGGGCGACCCTCTGCTTCTGGCACGGTCCGCCGGTGCAATTCGACAGGGAGAGGTAGAGGTGTTCCCGGTCGGCGGCACCAGCCCACCGGATCCGCCTTCCGGACGCCGGATCGGGATCCCCGGTCATGGTGGTCCGGCTGGCAATCGGCGGCCCGTCGACCGGCGGTGGTACCGGGGACAGCAGGTTGACGGCGACGACGGCCACCGTGGCGAGGGCGCTGGCCCCGGCGGCGGTCGCTGCCGTGAGCCGCCGACGGTGCCGGCGACGGCCGGCGTCGTACACCTCCTCCGCCGTCAGCCGGCTCGGCCGCGCCGACGAGTCCGCGGCATCCTCGAAGAGCTCACGCAGCCCGGTCATGCCCTTCCCTCCGTAACGCCGGCAAGGCTCGGAACGGTGTCGCCGAGAACCTGGCGGAGCGCCGCGAGACCGCGCGCCGTCTGGCTCTTGACCGTGCCTTCGGAACACCTCAGCGCGGCGGCCGTCTCGGCCACGTCGAGTCCCTGGTAGAACCGGCAGATCAGGGTCAGCCGCTGGCGGGGTGGGACCTGACGCAGCGCCTGGGTGAAGGCCACCCGGCGGGCCGTCACCTCGGCGTCGTCCTCGGGGCCGGCCAGATCGGGAGGCTCGGCGACGATCCGCTCCCGGCGGCGCCACACCCGCCGGGTCTCCGAGAGGTACGCCCGGATCAGGCAGGTGCGCAGGTAGGCGTCCACCGCCTGCGGATCGCGGATCCGGTGCCAGTTCGCGGCGAGCCGGATGAAGGCGGTCTGCGCCAGATCGTCGGCCCAGTGCCAGTCCCCGCACATCAGGTAGGCGGTACGCCGCACCACCTCACGCCGCGCCGCGAAGTACTCGCTGAACTGGCGTCGCCCCTCGTCCTCGTCCCGTCGCATCCCGCTCCCTTCACCGATAGGTGTTCAGCGGGAGGCCGATCGGTTGCACGGGCCGACGACGTTTTTTCGTCGGCCTCCAGCCAGCGACGGTAGACCGACGGTCGGCAAGGTCGGTGATCCACCTCGCGGACGGCGGCGGGTGGGTGGGAGGCTGGTCAGGGACCAGCATCACGTCACAGTGAGGTGACCATGACAGAACTGCCAGGTTCGGTGTCGATCCGCGAGGTCGGGCCGCGCGACGGGCTGCAGAACGAGGACCCGATTCCGACCGACGCCAAGGTTCGGCTGCTCGACGCGCTCTCGCGTACCGGCGTGCGGCGGATCGAGGCGGTGTCGTTCGTCCACCCGAAGGCGATCCCGCAGATGGCCGACGCCGACGAGGTGTGGCAGCGGGCCAGCCGGGCCGACGGGGTGCGCTACTCGGCGCTGGTGCCCAACACCCGGGGCGCGCAGCGGGCCCTCGCGGCCGGGTTCACCGAGATCGAGGTGGTGGTCTCGGCCAGCGACACGCACAACCGGCGCAACGTGAACCGCTCCACCGAGGAGTCGCTGGACGACATCGCCGAGCTGATCGACCTGCTGCACGGGGCCGGCGCCCGGGCCGAGGTGATCGTGGCGACCAGTTTCGGCTGCCCCTACGAGGGGGACGTCGACCCGCAGCGGGTCGCCGGCATCGTCGACCGCGTCGTCCGCGACGGCGCCGACCGGGTCGCGTTCGGCGACACCACCGGCATGGGTACGCCCCGGCGGGTCCGCGAGCTGGTCACCGCCGTACGGGACCGCAACGCGCACGTGCCGGTGCTGCTGCACTTCCACAACACCCGGGGTACCGCCCTGGCGAACCTGCTGACCGCGCTGGAGTTGGGCGTCACCGAGTTCGACGCCAGCGTCGGCGGCCTCGGCGGCTGCCCGTACGCCCCGGGGGCCAGCGGCAACCTGGCCACCGAGGAGGCGGTGCACATGCTGCACGACATGGGCATCGACACCGGCATCGACCTGGACGCGCTGATCGGGGCGGCCGAGCTGGCCGAGGAACTGGTCGGCAAGAAGCTTCCCTCCGGCGTCCTGCGTGCCGGCCCCCGCACCCGCCTCACCCCCCGCCCCTAATGGCCCACGCCCGACCCGCGCCACCCTCAACCAGCCCGGCCCCACCGGGCCGGGCGCACCCACCCGGCCGGACCATCTCGCGGTGATCAAGAGGTTTGCGTCAGCTCCAGGCGGAATGCTGACGCAAACCTCTTGATCATCCGACCGAGAGACGCCCGCCGGGCGCCCGCCGGGCACGGTGGGCAGGCGTGGGCACCGGGGTGCGGCGGTGGGTCGCCGGAAGGTCACCCGATGCGCTAGCCTAACGATCGTTCAGGTCAGTCGGTCGCCCACGAGGTGGCCGGCTCAGGTGGCGAGGGAGTCGGCGTGACGCTCGACGGTGAGGCACTGGAGCAGCTGCGCAAGCGCGCCCGGGCCGGCGGTGCGGACAAGTACCACGCGGCGAACGCCGCCAAGGGCAAGCTCTTCGCCCGCGAGCGGGTCGCGCTCCTGGTCGACGAGGGCTCCTTCGTCGAGGACGGCCTCTACGCGAACGCGATGGCCGACGGGTTGCCCGCCGACGGCGTGGTCACCGGCACCGCCACCATCGACGGCCGCCAGGTCTGCCTGATGGCCAACGACTCCACGGTCAAGGCCGGCAGTTGGGGCGCCCGCACGGTCGAGAAGATCATCCGGATCATCGAGCGGGCCTACTCGACCGGCGTGCCGATGGTCTACCTGGTCGACTCGGCCGGCGCCCGGATCACCGACCAGGTCGACCTCTTCCCCGGCCGGCGGGGTGCCGGCAAGATCTTCTGGAACCAGGTCCGCGCCTCGGGTTCCATCCCGCAGGTCTGCGCGCTGTTCGGGCCGAGCGCGGCCGGCGGGGCGTACATCCCGGCGTTCTGCGACGTGGTGGCCATGGTGGACGGCAACGCCAGCATGTACCTCGGCTCGGACCGGATGGTCGAGATGGTCACCGGCGAGAAGACGACGCTGGAGGCGATGGGCGGCGCCAAGGTGCACTGCGCCGAGTCCGGGGTCGGCCACTTCCTCTGCCAGACCGAGGCCGAGGCGCTGGACGTGGTGAAGCGCTACCTGTCGTACCTGCCGGCGAACTGGACGCAAGCGCCGCCGGCCGCCGACGCGGTCGCCGCGCCGGAGAAGGCCGACCTGGCCGCGCTGGTCCCGGCCAGCGAGCGGCAGGCCTTCGACATGCGCCGCTACGTCAAGGGCCTGCTCGACGACGGCTCCTTCTTCGAGATCCAGGCGCTCTGGGCCAAGGAGCTGACCATCGGCTTCGGGCGGCTCAACGGTGAGGTGGTCGGCGTGGTCGGCAACAACTCGATGTTCAAGGGCGGCGTGCTCTTCGTCGACTCGGCCGACAAGGCGACCCGGTTCGTGCAGCTCTGCGACGCGTTCAACGTGCCGCTGCTCTTCCTGAGCGACGTGCCCGGCTTCATGGTCGGCAGCGCGGTGGAGAAGCAGGGCATCATCCGGCACGGCGCCAAGATGATCACCGCGATCTCCGAGGCGACCGTACCGAAGATCTGTGTGGTGGTCCGCAAGGCGTACGGTGCGGGCCTCTACGCGATGGCCGGCCCGGGCTTCGAGCCGGACGCGACGATCGCGCTGCCCACCGCGAAGATCGCGGTGATGGGCGCGGAGGCCGCGGTGAACGCGGTCTACGCCAACAAGATCGCCGCGATCGCCGACGAGACCGAGCGGGCCGCCTTCGTCGCCGCGAAGCGCGAGGAGTACGAGCGGGACATCGACGTCGTCCGGCTCGCCAGCGAGCTGGTGGTCGACGCGATCGTCGAGCCGCACGAGCTGCGCGTCGAACTGGTCCGCCGGTTTGCCGCCGCCCGCACCAAGGACCGGCACTTCTCCCGGCGCCGGCACGGCGTCACCCCGGTCTGACCGGGGCCCGCGCGTCATCCGCAGCACCCGTCCCGAGGGATCCGTCCCGGCGTCACGAGCGCCCGGCGGACCACACAGGAGGATCAGATGGACTTCCGGCTCACCGAGGAACAAGAGGCGCTGCGATCCAGCGTGCGGGACTTCGCGCGCGAGGTGGTCGCCCCGGTCATCGCCGAGCACTACGAGAAGCACACCTTCCCGTACGAGGTCATCCGGCAGATGGGCAAGATGGGGCTGTTCGGCCTGCCCTTCGGCGAGGAGCACGGCGGCATGGGCGGCGACTACTTCGCCCTCTGCCTGGCTCTGGAGGAGCTGGCCCGGGTCGACTCCAGCGTGGCGATCACCCTGGAGGCGGCGGTCTCCCTCGGCGCGATGCCGATCTACCGGTTCGGTACTCCGGAGCAGCGGGCGACCTGGCTGCCGAAGCTGCTCAGCGGCGAGGCGCTGGCCGGGTTCGGGCTGACCGAGCCGGGCACCGGTTCGGACGCCGGCGGCACCCAGACCCGGGCCGTGCTGGACGAGGCGACCGACGAGTGGGTGATCAACGGCTCCAAGGCGTTCATCACCAACTCGGGGACGGACATCACCGCGCTGGTCACCGTCACCGCGGTCACCGGCACGAAGCCGGACGGCTCGAAGGAGCTGTCGACCATCATCGTGCCCACCGGGACGCCGGGCTTCAGCGTCGCGCCGGGCTACTCCAAGGTCGGCTGGACCGCCTCGGACACCCACGAGCTGACCTTCGACGACTGCCGGGTGCCGGCGGCGAACCTGCTCGGCGAGCGGGGACGGGGCTTCGCCCAGTTCCTGCAGATCCTCGACGAGGGCCGGATCGCCATCGCCGCGCTCGCCGTCGGCCTCGCCCAGGGCTGCGTCGACGAGTCGATCAAGTACGCGAAGGAGCGGCACGCCTTCGGCCAGCCCATCGGCAACTACCAGGCGATCCAGTTCAAGATCGCCGACATGGAGCTGAAGGCGCACACCGCCCGGCTGGCGTACTACGACGCCGCCGCGCGGATGCTGGCCGGCGAGCCGTTCAAGCGGCAGGCGGCGATCGCCAAGCTGCACGCCAGCACGATCGCGGTGGACAACGCCCGCGAGGCCACCCAGATCCACGGCGGCTACGGCTTCATGAACGAGTATCCGGTGGCCCGGTTCTGGCGGGACTCCAAGATCCTGGAGATCGGCGAGGGCACCTCCGAGGTGCAGCGCATGATCATCGCCCGCGATCTGGGCGTCTGACCCGGCTGACAGGCCCCTGCCGCGCCATCGCCGGCGGGGCCTGTCGGATTTCGGCGCGTCGGCTGGACGACGTACCGGTATCGGCCGTCGTATCCCGTCCGTACCCTTCCTGCCCATGACACCGGCTGATGATCATCCGTTGGCGCCGGGTGGTCGTACCTCGCTCCCGGGGCTGTTGCGGGGGCACCGGCTCGCCGCCGGCCTCACCCAGGCCGAGCTGGCGGAGCGGGCCCGGGTCGGCGTGCGGACCGTCCGTGACCTGGAGCGCGGCCGGTCCAGCCGGCCGCAGCGCACCACCGTGGAACTGCTCGCCGACGCGCTCGGCCTGACCGGCGGGCCCCGCGTCGCCTTCCTCGCCGCCGCCCGTGGGCGGACCACCGCCCCGGCCGTCGCCGAGGTCCCGCGCCGCTCGCCGGCCGCCGGATCCGCGCCCCACGACCCCGACCCCTCCGGTACGCCGATCGCGCTCCCGCCCCCGGTCGAGCTGATCGGGCGGGAGCGGGAACTGGCCGACCTCGCCGTCCTGCTCACCGCGGACCGCTGGCCGCCGGTGGTGACCCTGGTCGGACTGGCCGGCGTGGGCAAGACGGCGCTGGCCCTGGCGGTGGCGCACGAGGTGGTCGCCGCCTATCCCGGCGGGGTGGCCGGGGTGCTGGTCGGCGAGGGCTCGGACGCCGCCGACGTGCTGGCCGCGGTGACCGCCGTGCTCGGCGCGGCCCGCCTGCCCGACCTGGCGGTACGGCTGCGCAACCGGCCGGCGCTGCTGCTGGTAGACGCGGCGGAGCGCGCCCCGGACCCGCTGGCCGAGGCGTTGGGGCAGCTCACCGATGCGGTGCCGACCCTGCGGGTGCTGGTGACCGGGCGGCACCCGGTGGGCGTACCCGGGGAACTGGTCCGCCCGGTGGCGCCGTTGGACGTGCCGCCGGCCGATGTGGTGGACGCCGCCGACCTGGCCCGCTACCCGGCGGCGGCGCTCTTCGCCGCGCGACTCGCCCGGGTACGCCCGGAGCCGCCCGACCCGAGGGAGCTGCCCGCCCTGGCCGCGCTGGTCCGCCGGCTCGGCGGCCTGCCGCTCGCGATCGAGCTGATGGCGGCCCGGGGCCGCATCCTCGACCTCGACGAACTGCTCGACCGGTACGGCGACCGGGTTCTCGACCTGGCCACCGCCGACCTGGGCCGGCGTGGCTGGGAGGCCGCCGAGCCGGCCGGGTCGGGCAGCGCGCGGGCCGCGGTGGCGGTGACCCTGCGGGAGGCGGTGGCCACCAGCTACCGCCTGCTCGCCGACACCGAGCGCGCGGCCGTGCGCCGGCTCTCCGCGTTCGCCAACCGCTGGTCGGTGGAGCTGGCCGAGGAGTTGCTCGCCGACGAGGCGGACAGGGACGGCCCGGTCGCCGTCGACCCGGTTCCGCTGCTGGACCGGCTGGTGGAGCTGGGCCTGCTCAGCGTCCGCGGGGCCGGCCCGTTCCGGTTCCGGCTGCTCGACGCGGTCCGGGACTTCGCCGTCGAGCGGGCCGCCGGCCTGGGCGAGCTGACCGCGATCCGCCGCCGGCACGCCGTCGTGCTGGCCCGGCTGGTGACCCGGACCGCGCCGGACCTGGTCGGGGCGAAGCTGCCCGCCGCGGTACGCCAGCTGGACGAGGCGACCAGCGACATCAGCGCCGCCCTGGCGCACGCCGCCACCGACGACCCGCTCACCGCGCTGCGCCTGGCGGCGGCGCTGACCCGCTGGTGGCGGCTGCGGGGGCGGGACGTCTCCGGTCGGCAGTGGCTGCGCCGGCTGCTGGCGGACCCGCGTACCGCCGACGCCGACCCGGTGCTGCGGGCCTGGGCGTTGCTCGGGGTGGCCCGGCTCGCCGCCGAGCACGGGGCGGGGGCGCAGGAGCTGCCGGCCGCCCGTGCGGCGCTCGACGTCTTCACCGCGCACGCCGAGATCACCGGCGAGTTGGAGGCCCGGACGGTGCTCTGCGCGCTGCTCGTCGCCACCGGCGGACACGACGAGGCGCGCGAACAGGCGCAGGCGGTGCTGGCGCTGGCCACCCGGCACGGCCGGGTACGCGACATGGCGGTCGCCCAGAACAACCTCACCTGGCACGACGTCCGCCTCGGCGACCTGGCCGGCGCCCGACGGCGGCTGGCCACGGTCGACCGGCTGGCCGCCCAGTGCGACGAGCCGCGGCTGCGCCTGCTGGCCCGGGCCGACCTGGCCGAGGTGGCCCGCCTCCAGGGCCGGTACGCCGAGTCGGTGGAGCAGGGTCGCCGGGTCGCCGGGGCGCTGGCTGACCTGGGCGACCCGGGACACCGCCGCCGGGTGCTCGGCACGGTCGGCTTGGCGCTGGCCCGGGACGGCCGGGCGGACGAGGCCGCCGACGTGCTGGCCGAGCTGAGGGCGGACGCGCGTCCGATGCCGCCCGTACCGCGACCGGCGGTACCGGTCGACCGGCTGGTGCCGGCCCGGTCCTGGTCCCCGCCGCTCGGCCGGGTACGGCCGGGCGCGGCGGTGTCGGCGTCGCGGCCGGAGGAAGGGATCATCGCGCTGATCGAGGGGACGGTGGCGCTGCACCGGGGCGACCGCGAGTTGGCCGCAGAGTGGTTCGGGTTGGCGACGGAGACCGGCGTCGACGGACCGGACCGGCGGGACGTGGTCGAGGCGCTGGTCGGGTTGGCGGCGAGCACCGGTGACCCGGCCGTGCTGGATCGTCTCGACCGGGCCTGCCGGGAGAGCGGCATCCGGCTGCTGCCGTACGAGGAGCACCTGATCCGCGGGCTCCGGTCGGCCGGCTGAGATCCGGGCGGTGTCTGCCCGGACCGTTGCGGCACCGCCTGCGAGGGCGGGGAGGCGCGAGCGAAGAAGCCCCCTGGTGACACCCCTCGCTCAATCGCTCGCGCCGGCACCCCCCAGGTGCTCCCCCCGCGCTCGACGAAGGCTAGTCACCCCTGCCGTCCGCTTTGCGCGGCTTCGCGGGCTTGTTCCACCGGCACGCCCAGTTCTGCCGGTGGTTCTGCCGGTGCGGCGTCAAGCCGGTCGGTGCTGCGGGGTCAGGCCGCCGGCTCGTCGGCCGGGGCCGGTTCGGCCGGTTCGGTGCTGCCGGCGGTCGCCCCCGGGTGGACGGCGTCCCGCACCTGGCGCAGGCCGTCGAGCATGGCCGCCAGCGTCGGGGGTTCGAGTTGGCCGGTGAACCACTGCTCGATGATCCGCAGGTGACCGGGGAGGGTCTCGTCGAGGCGCTTGAGCCCCGACGGGGTGACCACCGCGTACGAGCTGCGCCGGTCGGACGGGCAGGCCCGCCGGCAGAGCAGGCCGTCACGTTCCATCCGGTCCACCACGCGGGTGACTCCGCTGGTGGAGAGGGAGGTCTGCGCGGCCAGGTCGGTCATCCGCAGTTGGTTGCCGGGGGACCGGGCGAGCCGCATCAGCACTTCGAACTCGACCGCGGAGAGGCCGTGCTCCTCGTACTGGTCGGCGAACCGGGCCGACAGTCCGGCGTACGCCTCGACGAGGAGGCCGACGGCGGTGATCCGGGGGTCGTCGAACACGTTCTGGTCCACCTGGCCATCCTAACAGTGCTTGACACGGGGAATATCGCTGTGGCTATAGTTGCTCAGTCAGTCGTTGGGCTACTAAACAATCTCTTCCCTGGAGGACGCACCATGACCAGCACCGAGTCGGTTACCCGCGACTGGGAGGGCCTCACCATCCCGACCGCCGGCACCTACCTGCTGGACGCGGCTCACAAGCGGGTCGGGTTCGTCGCCCGGCACATGATGGTCAGCAAGGTACGCGGTGAGTTCGCCGACGCCTCGGCCACCATCACCATCGCCGAGGACCCGACGCAGTCCTCGGTCAGCGCCACCATTCAGGCCGCCAGCATCAGCACCGCTCAGGCCGACCGGGACGCCCACCTGCGCAGCCCGGAGTTCCTCGACGTCGAGACCTTCCCGACGCTCGAGTACCGCAGCACCGGGGTGAAGTCCCGCGACGGCAACGAGTTCGTCCTCCTCGGTGAGCTCACCATCAAGGGCGTCACCCGGGCGGTGGAGCTGGAGGTCGAGTTCGAGGGCGTCGGCCGCAGCCCGTTCGGCCAGGACATCTTCGGCTTCTCCGCGAGCACCGAGATCGACCGGGAGGACTTCGGTCTGACCTGGAACGTGGCGCTGGAGACCGGCGGTGTGCTGGTCGGCAGGAGGATCAAGATCGAGATCGAGGGCGAGGCCGTCCGCCAGGCCTGATCCGGCGGACCCTTCCCGGTGAGCGAGGCCCCTGCTTCCCTGAGCAGGGGCCTCGCCCCGTCTTCAGGTGCGAATTGTCACGGATTATTCGTCGCCCGCCCCGGTGGCGGCGGTGGCGGCTGGGTAGAGATGGCCGCAGCGCGTACCGGTCGGGCCACTGGCCCTGGCGAGGTGGGCGCTCTTACCGTGGTTGTTCACAACGCGCGGCGGGACGCCACACCGTCCCGTGCGCCTCACGCCGGGAGGGCACATGGGTAGAGACGTCGAGCAGGGCGCCTTCTCCCGGGAGGACCGGGTCCGCTACCGGCAGAAGGTTCGGCGCTGTCTGGACGTCTTCGCGTTGATGCTGGACGACTTCGGCTTCGACGCGGACCGCCCGATGACCGGCCTGGAGATCGAGCTCAACCTGATGGACCCGGCGGGCGAGCCGGCGATGCGCAACGAGGAGATCCTGGCCGCCATCGCCGACCCGCTGTTCCAGACCGAGCTCGGCCAGTTCAACCTCGAACTGAACGCCGCGCCCCGGCTGATCGAGGGCAGTGGGTTCGCCGACTACGAGCGTGACCTGCGCAACAGCCTGACCCGGGCCGACGAGCGGGCGGCGAAGTCCGACGCCCGGATCGTCCTGGTCGGCATCCTGCCCACGCTCACCGAGCGGCACCTGGTGGTCGACAACCTCTCCACCAACGAGCGCTACCGGGTGCTCAACGACCAGATCGTCGGCGCCCGGGGCGAGGACATCGAGCTGGACATCCGGGGCGTCGAACGGCTCCAGAGGCACACCGACTCGATCGCGCCCGAGGCGGCCTGCACCAGTCTCCAGTTCCACCTCCAGGTGGCGCCGGACAGCTTCGCCGACTACTGGAACGCCTCCCAGGCGATCGCCGGGGTCCAGGTCGCGATCGGTGCGAACTCCCCCTTCCTGTACGGGCGGCAGCTCTGGGCGGAGACCCGGATCGCCCTCTTCGAGCAGGCCACCGACACCCGCCCCGACGAGCTCAAGGCCCAGGGCGTACGCCCCCGGGTCTGGTTCGGCGAGCACTGGATCACCTCGATCTTCGACCTGTTCGAGGAGAACGTCCGGTACTTCCCGCCGCTGCTGCCCATCTGCGAGGACGAGGACCCGGTCGAGGTGCTGCACGCCGGCGGGGTGCCCCAGCTGGCGGAGCTGCGGCTGCACAACGGCACGGTCTACCGCTGGAACCGGCCGGTCTACGACATCATGGACGGCCGCCCCCACCTGCGGGTGGAGAACCGGGTGCTGCCGGCCGGCCCGACCGTGGTGGACATGCTGGCCAACGCGGCCTTCTACTTCGGGCTGGCGCGCGGGCTGGCCGAGTCGGACCGGCCGATCTGGAGCCAGCTCACCTTCAGCTCCGCCGAGGAGAACTTCCATGCCGCCGCCCGGCGCGGCATGGACGCCGTCCTGCACTGGCCCCGCCTCGGGGACGTGCCGGTGGCCAAGCTGGTCCTGGACACGCTGCTGCCGAAGGCGGCCACCGGGCTGGACCGGTTCGGTGTCGACCCGGCCGAGCGGGACCGGCTGCTCGGCATCATCGAGCAGCGATGCCGTACCGGCCGCAACGGCGCGGTCTGGCAGACCGAGACGGTCTGGGCGGCCGAGCGGCACCGCGGCATGGACCGCGAGGCGGCACTGCACCACATGGCCCGCCGCTACGCCGAACTCCAGCGCAGCAACGAACCCGTCCACACCTGGCCCGTCGACTGACCCACCCCCACCCCCCCACCCCCCCCAACCCCCCACCCCCCCCGCCCGACGCCGGCGCGGCCTCGCAGTTTCACGGAAAGAGTGG